>JAQGOX010000958.1 GCA_028293365.1 Verrucomicrobiales bacterium
CCGGACGGCACTATCTACGCGAGTGATCCGAATTGGAAACAGAGCACCGGGCAGATTTGGCGGATCGATGTGAATGGAAGCGTTAAGAATCTCGCCGAAAACATGGGCACGTGCAATGGAATCGAAGTGAGTCCTGATGGCAAAACGCTCTATGTAAATGAAAGCGTCCAACGGAACATTTGGGCATTCCATATTTCGCCCGAGCGAACGCTGGAAGGCAAACGGTTGTTGAAAAAATTCGATGATTTCGGATTCGACGGAATGCGCTGTGATGTCGACGGTAATCTCTATATCGCCCGGCACGGGAAAGGAACCGTGGTAAAACTGTCTTCCACTGGCGAGATTCTGCGGGAAATCGATGTCCTCGGGCCTATGCCGAGTAACGTTTGCTTTGGTGGACCGGATGGGCGAACGATTTACGTTACTGAAGTGAAGCATCGGCGATTGGTTCAGTTTCGCGTGGATCGCCCGGGGCGCGAACATTAATTGCTTGATCAAAAGAACAATCGCAGGGGTTCAATTCGAGCTGGAAAATCAGCCTCTTTTGCTCTTGTCAGCGTCTTAAAGTTTGCAATCTTGCTTGTATGAAATCAATTGCGCGCGCGGGATTGGCCATTCTCGTTCTCGGTCTTCTGACATCGCCGGTTTTTGCTGCAAAAAAAGAGAAGAAAGCTGCGAAGGAGGCCCGCTGGACAACCTTGTTTGACGCCAGCCATACCAATGGTTGGGAAATGGTCGGCCCGGGTGAATTGAAACTCGAAAATGGGGAGCTCGTCACCTATGGCGGCATGGGAATGCTTTGGTACAATGAAAAGAAATTTGGCAATTGCGCAATACGGGTGCGCTTCAAATTAAGCCAGCCTAACGATAATTCCGGCGTTTTCATTCGCATGCCCGAGAAACCCAAGGATCCGATGCAGGCGGTGAATCAGGGATACGAGGTTCAGATTGATAATACTGGCGACGATTACCACCGCACCGGCTGTCTCTACAGTCTTTCGCAAGCCAAAAACAAAGTGCCTGCGAAAACAAACGATTGGAGTACGATGCTTATCACGCTGGAGGGCAAGCACACCGTGGTGAAGGTCGATGGCACGGTTGTGACTGATTTTACCGAGGGCCAGCCTGTTCCCGAAAAACACAAAACCTATGAACCGGATCGCGGTCCGCGTCCTGAGTTCGGCTACATTGGGCTCCAAAATCATGGAGGCAATGCGCACGTGCATTTTAAATCCGTGCAAGTGAGAGAGTTGAAGAAAAAAGCGGCTGTGCAATAAGGGCTTTTGGTTCGTCCTCATTGTGATTCGCAATATTGTTTTCGACTGGTCGGGCACGCTGGTCGATGATCTCCCCGCTGTTTGGCAGGCGACCAATCATGTTTTCGCGCTGGCGGGGCGCGCACAGATTTCCCTCGAAACGTTTCGCGCGGAATTCAGTCTTCCGTTCAAACATTTCTACGATCGTTTTGTCCCGCATATCTCCGCGACCGAATTGGAAAAGTGGTTCAGAGCACGATTTGATGAAGTGCAGCACAGTGTAGTGCGGCTACCGCATTCCTTAGAGTTTCTTGAGCTTTGCAAGGCGCGCGGAATTCGCAGTTTCGTTTTGACCAGCGTCTTCGCGGAAGCTTTCGAAACTCAGGCGCGAACCACCGGATTTGCCAATTTTTTCGAGCATTCTTATTTCGGGGTCATGGATAAGCGCGAAAAAATCCTTGAGATTTTGCGCGAGCAGAAGCTCGATCCGACGGAAACTTTATTTATAGGAGACATGCAGCATGATATCGAGACGGCCAAACATGGCGGGCTCCAATCATGCGGAGTTCTGACCGGCTACAATTCAGTCGAGCAGTTGCGTGCTGCCGGACCCGATTTAATTGTGGAAGACCTGGGTGAGCTGGGCTCGCTGCTCAAGAAGCATAATTGGGAATTGCCTTCGAAAAATGCGATTGAGAAGGCTTCGCTGCCGGTCGTTACCGTCGGCGCTTTAATTGTGGATGCCGAGGGAGATGTTCTGATGATCCGCACGCATAAGTGGTCCAATCTTTGGGGCATTCCCGGTGGCAAAGTGAAGTTTGGCGAGCCGTCGGAAGCGGCCTTGCGCCGCGAATTGAAAGAGGAAACAAATCTGGATGTTTCGAATATCCAATTCGTGCTCGTTCAGGACTGCATCCATTCGAGTGAATTCTATCGCGACGCACATTTCGTGCTTCTGAATTATACCTGCAAATCGATCTCACGCGACGTTCGACTTAATAACGAAGCTGAAGAATTTCGTTGGTTGAAACCGGCTGAGGCGTTTGCTCTGCCTCTAAATAAGCCGACGCGTGTTTTGCTGGAAGCGCTTTACCCGAAAACGGCATGAACGATACGATCATTATCTCCGATCTTGCGGTTCTTTATCATGTGGGAGTTCCCGACGAGGAGCGTGCCCGGCCGCAGCGATTGCTTGTGACAGTCGAAATCGAAAACGCCTTTGGCCCTGCAGTGGCGCATGATGATTTGAAAGCGACCATCGATTATTTCGCGGTAACGCAACGGTTGTTGGGGTTCGGCCAGGGGAGGGATTGGAAGCTGATTGAAAAGCTCGCCAGCGATATTGCGCAAATGATTTTAAAGGATTTTGGGGCCGAGGCGGT
>JAQGOX010000975.1 GCA_028293365.1 Verrucomicrobiales bacterium
AAATTCCTCCATGACGGATTCGTCGAGAAAAGCGCGCCGCAACCGGTGGTTGCTCAGTTGAAGGCGGGCGCATTTGCCCAGGCGAAGAGTGGCCTGAAAAAGGCTCCCGCAAATGGCGGTCTGGAAATCGCTTTCCGCCGGGATTATCGCGTGGATGATGGGCGTTACACCAACAATGGCTGGCTTCAGGAGTTTCCTGATCCTATCACTAAAATTGTTTGGGAAAACGTCATTACATTGAGCGAGGCGACGGCTGCGACTCTGGGTGTAAAAGTCGTGAATCACGAGAATAATCACCTCTATGTTCCATGGCTTCGGGTTGAAGCAGGCGGACGAATGATCGAAGGGCCGGCCTGGGTTCAAGCGGGCCAGGCGGACGGAACGATCGGCCTGACGTTGGGATACGGTCGTCCCAAAGCAGGCCGGGTCGGCGGGAGTCTGGGATATAACGCTTACGCCATCCGTACCTCGGCAAATCCGGGCTTTATCACGGGCGCAAAACTTACTGATCAGAATAAGCCTTATCAAATTGCCACGACGCAGGATCATTGGTCGATGGAGGGACGCCCCATCATTCGCGAAGCGAACCTCGCTGAATACAGGGAAAATCCAAAATTTGCGCAGAAGTTCGACATGGAGAAGCCGCCGAGCACGCAGCCTCTCTACCCGAATCCGTTGGAGAACCTCATAGGCCGCACCCCGCATCAGTGGGGCATGTCGATTGATCTCAGCGGCTGTGTTGGCTGCGGTGCCTGCACGATTGCCTGCCAGAGTGAGAATAATATTCCGATCGTTGGCAAGGAAATGGTCCGGAAGAACCGCGAGATGCATTGGATTCGGATCGACCGTTATTTTACGGGAAGTGTTGCTGACCCGCAGGTGATCAACCAGCCGATGCTTTGCCAGCATTGCGAGGCCGCTCCGTGCGAAAATGTTTGCCCGGTAAACGCTACCAGTCACGACGAGGAAGGTCTTAATGTGATGACCTACAATCGTTGCGTCGGCACGCGTTACTGCTCGAACAATTGTCCATATAAAGTGCGTCGCTTTAACTTTTTCGATTACAACAAGCGCCCGCTCAAAAGTTTGTACAAACCGCCGTTCGCAACCATTACCGACGGTGAATGGGAACTAAAGCGCTGGTACAAGAGCCCTGAAAGCAGCAATCGTCCGACCGACGAATGGGAACTGTTCAAGCTGGTCAAGAATCCGGATGTGACCGTGCGTATGCGCGGTGTCATGGAGAAATGCAGTTTTTGTATCCAGCGAATTGAAGGAGCCAAGATTGCGCAAAAGGTCAAGGCGGGCGCCTCGGGCAATGTTGAGGTCAAAGACGGCACATTCACGACTGCTTGTGCTCAGGCTTGTCCTGCTGATGCGATCGTCTTTGGTAACGTTGCAGATCCAAACAGCCGGGTTTCGAAACTCAAAACCCAGGACCGCGATTACAAAGTGCTTGAATTTCTGAGCACTCGTCCGCGAGTGACCTATCTGGCGCGCGTGCGTAATCCGAATCCGAAAATTCCTGGTGTTTACAATACTCCGGAGAGTAGCAAAGAATTCACTGAGAAAAATGGACATGGTGAAGGCCACGAAGCCGGGCCGCACGCGGCCGTCGGAGAGACTCACCCGGCCGCTAACGAATCCAAGATGCACGAAACTGCAGGCGAGAAGAAAGGAGCACACTAATGTCTGCTCCCGTTTCAACTCTTAAACTTGAAAATCCTCCAGAAGTTCTGGCTCGGGAACCGTTGGTGCTGAACCAGCGTTCCCCAGGCTGGATTTCGGATGCAATCGCTGGAGTATCGGAGGGTAAAACACCCGTTTGGTGGAAAATCTCCTTCGGCATCAGTATTACAATGATGACGGTGTGCTTCAGCCTCATCACTTATCTCATTTCAACAGGTGTTGGCGTTTGGGGATTGGGGCACCCGGTGATGTGGGGCTGGGCGATTGTGAACTTCGTTTGGTGGATCGGTATCGGTCACGCCGGAACGCTCATTTCGGCAATTTTGTTCCTGCTGCGCCAACGCTGGCGTACCGCAGTGAACCGCGCGGCGGAAGCCATGACCATTTTCGCCGTTATGTGCGCCGGTATCTATCCGCTCATCCACGTCGGTCGTGTTTGGTTCGGCTGGTGGCTCTTTCCGCTGCCTAATTCGCAGGGAATCTGGCCGCAGTTCCGCTCGCCGCTCATGTGGGACGTCTTTGCAGTTTCGACCTATTTCACGGTTTCGCTGCTGTTCTGGTACATGGGATTAATCCCTGATTTGGCCGTCATGCGCGATCGTGCGAAAAATAAGCTGCGCAAGTTTGGTTATGGCTTGTTCTCCCTTGGCTGGACTGGCTCGAATCGTCACTGGAGCAACTACGAAAAGGCTTACCTGATTCTCGCTGGCTTAAGCACGCCCCTCGTTTTGTCCGTGCATAGTATCGTCTCACTTGACTTCGCGGTATCTCAATTACCGGGATGGCATACCACGATATTCCCACCCTATTTCGTAGCTGGAGCTGTATTTTCAGGGTTCGGTCTGGTTCTGACGTTGCTGATCCCAATTCGCAAAATCTACCACTTGGAGGATATCATCACGCTCCGGCATATCGACCTGATGTGCAAAGTGATCCTGGCGACCGGTTCGATCGTTGGTTACGCCTACGGCATGGAATTCTTCATCGCCTGGTATGGTGGCAATCCATACGAACGCTTTACGTTCATCAACCGCGCCTTTGGTCCTTATTGGTGGGGTTACTGGATCATGATTAGCTGCAACGTGCTTGTTCCTCAGTTCTTTTGGATCAAACCATTCCGCCGGAATATTCTTCTGGTCTGGTTCCTGTCGATCCTTGTGAACATCGGAATGTGGTTTGAACGATTTGAAATCGTCGTCACGTCGCTGAACCGTGAATTCCTCCCATCCAACTGGGGATATTACGCTCCGACCTGGGTTGATTTGCTAACATATCTTGGAACGTTCGGTCTGTTCTTTACATTTTTCCTGCTGTTCCTGCGCTTCCTCCCAATTATCGCAATTGCGGAAGTTAAAGCGATCACGCCGCAGGCTGACCCGCATCATCCCTTGGGCGGTGCAACTGGAGGACATCACTAATGGCGGAAGTGCTGACAACTGATTCGATGGCCGCTCCCTACGGCATCGTTGCGGAATTTGATACGCCTGCGGCTACCATGCATGCCGCCGAGATGATCAGGGATTCTGGTTTTAAGCGCTGGGATGTATTCACCCCTTATCCGGTTCACGGAATGGACGAGGCCATGGGAATGCGCAGTTCTCGCGTTGGCTGGTTTTCCTTCATCGGTGGAGTGACCGGTTATACCACGGGAATGATCATGATTTGGTGGATGAATGCCATCGATTACCCGATTGTCATTGGCGGCAAGCCGATGTTCAGTCCGATGTCGGCGTTTCCTCCTTCATACGAGTTAACAATTTTGCTTGGTTCATTTGGCGCTCTGTTCGGAATGCTTTTTATGAATCGCTTGCCGCGCCTCCATCATCCGTTGCTGAAATACGGACGTTTTAAACAGGCGACTCACGATAAGTTTTTCGTTGTCGTCGAAACAAGTGATCCGAAGTATTCGGCGGTGGAAACACGCCGGTTGCTGGAAAGTGCCGGCAGCAAAAATATCGAGGTAGTGGAGGAATAATGAAGTACTTTTACCTCGGATTTCTTATAGCCATTGTAGCGGTGATCAGCATCGCCGGTTTTCGCGGCACCATCTCGCGCAAACCGCCCATCGAGATTTTTCCTGACATGGATCGGCAGCCAAAGATTCGCCCACAAACGGTGGACTCGTTTTTTGCGGATGGCCTGGGTTCACGCCGGCCTCCAGCGGAGACGGTCGCGCGCGGCGCGCATTGGGAAGAGATTCCTTTGAATACCGGACATTTGACTGGCAGCACCAACTTCGTGGAACTTAATCCGTTGCCCATCACGGCTGAATTGCTGGCTCGCGGAAAGCAACGGTTCCAGATTAGCTGCCTGCCTTGTCATGGCCCGCTTGGGGATGGCAACGGCATTACCAAGAAATTCGGTATGGCCGTCGTCGCCAACCTTCACGATAAACGCATTGTGAGTATGGCGGACGGAGAAATTTTCAACGTCATTACTTACGGTCGGAACCTGATGGGACCGTATGGCCCGAACGTTGTCGTTGAAGATCGCTGGGCGATTATTGCCTATGTGCGTGCCCTGCAATTAGCCGCGCTGGGGACTGCGAACGATGTTCCAGCCTCGCAGCGCACCCGATTTGCCAAATAAGTTATGAGTTCGCCAACAACGACCACAGAACTGGCGCCACTGGATTTATCCAAGTGGCGCAAGGTGCCGATGATATTAATCGTTCTCGGCGGCATCGGTTCCGCAGTGGGCGCATTTTCAGAATCAACGCGCCTGCAGTTTGGATATTCCTGGCTCCAGGCTTTTATGTTCTGCCTGAGCTTCACAATGGGCGGGATGTTCTTGACCATGGCGCATCATCTTTTCGATGCGAGTTGGTCGATCCCCCTTCGACGAATCAACGAGCATCTCAGTTGTCTCGCGCCCGTAATGGCGGTGCTTTTCATCCCTATCGCGTTAATGGCAAAGAGTCTTTATCCCTGGATGACCAGCAATCCCGCCGAAGATCATGCATTGGCTTCCAAACTTCCTTTGCTGACGATGCCGATGTTTTACGCGATAGCCGTATTTTGTTTCGTTTGCTGGACTGTGATCGCGTTCGGTCTTCGCGGTGCTTCCTTGCGGCAGGATGTAACGGGTGGCGCAGCTCCGACCCTCCGCATGAGAATGATCTCAGCGATCGGAATTTTTGTTTTCGCCCTCACATTCACACTTGCGGCGATTCTCTGGATGAAGGCGCTCATGCATGAGTGGTTCTCCACCATGTATGGAGTCTGGTATTTCGCCGCCAGTACCTGGATTACATTAATCACCGTTTATAACATCGCACTGATACTGAAGCGCATGGGACCGTTGAGCGAAGTGATGAAGGAGAAGCAATTCTATTTTCAAGGCTCAGTCTTCTTCGCCTTCACGGTCTTTTACGCCTACGTTACATTCGCCCAGTATTTCATTATTTGGAATGCGAACATGCCGGAAGAGACGTTTTGGTACGTTCTCCGTGAAAAGGGTTCCTGGTGGGACATCAGCATGCTGATTATTTTCGGCCATTTTTTCGTCCCTTTTTTGGCGCTGCTTAGAATCGACGCAAAGTTGACTCCATGGCTGATGGCTTTCCTCGCGATCTGGGCTTGGATTATGCATTTCTGTGATATGTCCTTCAACATCATGCCTGTCTTCCACAAAGAGGGATTTGTGTTGCATTGGCTGGATTTGACGACGCTGGCATTCATGGTCGGAGTTTTGGCGACTGTCTTTTTGAAATACTTCGCTGCTCATCCTCCATATCCATTGCGCGATCCGCGCATGGCTGAAAATCTTGGAGTTTATTTACCCCCGGGTCCAACGGGCCCATCCTATATTTCCGAATCTGGAGCCCACTAACGAGGTGATTCATGCATACTGAAACTGCTTCTACCTCAAAATGTTCTCTCGGCGTTTATTTCGTTGGGATCGCAGGCGCGCTTTTAATCGTGTGGATTTTGATAGCCGCTATGAATTCGCGTAATCGAGCGCCCGCAATTTCTGCCGCTCGAAGCGCGGAACGCCTGAAGGCGCGGCAGGAGTTGGACGCGGCGGGATCGGCCATGTTGAACGACTATTCCTGGGTGGATCAAAGCAAGGGGATCGTTCGGATTCCAATCGCGAGTGCAATGGAAATGCTTCAAAGGGATTGGCAAAGCCCGGCGGCAGGGCGCTCTAATCTCTTGGCTCGATTGGAAAAGGCCACGGCCGTTCCGCCCAAAGCGCCCGAGAAACCGAGCCAGTTCGAATAAACGTGGCACAGCCGGCAATGACCTCGACTGCAATAACCGAATCGGTATCTTCCGTTCGCGCCCCTGAAACTCGGGTGGCGATACTCTCGGCTGCGAGCGTAGAGGCCTCTACTGCTGTGCCAGTAGCGCTACTCTTGACCAGCGCGATAATCTGGCTGTTGGCTGGTTCCGTCCTTGCGTGGCTGACATTCGTCAAACTCCACCTGCCTTCCTTGTTCGCTGGAACGCCGTTCTTAACGTTCGGACGGACTGAGCCCGCGCACTGGATTTGCATTCTTTACGGTTTTGCCCTGCAGGCTGGTTTTGGAACCGCTATTTGGCTGACCTGCCGCCTTTCGCGTTCAGCACTTTATTATCGTTCGCTGGTCATCCTCTCGGCATTGATTTGGAATCTCGCGACGCTAGCTGCAGTAATTGCGATTTTAACTGGCAACAGCTCCGGTTTCATTCGTTTGGAAATGCCCGGGACGATTGCGCCGCTATTTGTGGTGTCGGCGGTTTTGATCGGGATATCCATCCTGCAAACACTTCATGGCAGGATCGATCGATCAATGTTTGCATCGAGTTGGTTTATCTTCGCGGCAATTTGTTGGTTTCCATGGATTCTAAGCACCGCCGGATATTTTCTTTTGATCAATCCGCTTCGTGGGAGCGTTCAGCCGGTGCTGAATCTCTGGTATGCAAATAACCTCGCGACTTTGTGTATCGCGCCATTTGCGTTGGCCGTTATTTTCTATTTTATCCCGAAATTAACCGAGCGCCCTATTTATAGCCGGGGACTGGCAGTTTTTGGGTTCTGGACGTATGCCATATTCGCCACTTGTGGCGGCTTTAATTTGACGGCAGGATTGCCACGTTGGCTTGTAAGTTTCAGTGCTGTGATGACTCTCCTCTTGATTGTGCCGGGCCTCGCCTTTGGAATGAATTGGTACGCGACGCTGGCCAGTGGCAAAGGGAGAAAGAGTCGTGAGTTGAGTTTCGTGACGTTTGCCGCGGGCGCTTTTCTTCTTTCAATCCTGGGCGGGGCGCTAGGTGCTTTGAAAGGGGTCGGCGATTTCATCGCTTACACACATTTCGGTTATGCGCTGGCTTATCTGGGTGCGTTTGGCCTGGCCGCGACGGCGTTGCTGGGAGCTTCACATTATATTTTGCCGCGTCTTTGCCGCGCATCCGATTGGCCGATTGAACGTTTTGCCCGAGGTCATTTTCTCGCGACAATTACCGGTACGGTTTTGATTGTTTTCGGATTTGCCCTGGCCGGATTAATGCAGGGTGGGGCGCTTCAGGATGCATCGGTGCCGTTTATTACGACGGTAAAGCGCACCCGCCCCGGAGTGGGACTCGCGATTCTGGGATTCCTCGTTTTCTCCGTCGGACAGGCGCTTTTACTGGTGAATATCTTCAGACTTTATTGGCGTTGCTGCGGAAATTGCTGTGGTGTCCCTAATGGGAATGCCTCGAATCGGGGGGCGCGACGATGAATCACGGACCCTTTTTATTTCTAGGCTTGTTTGCCACTTTCGCCTGGTCATGGTTCGCTTTGGTGCTGAAACCTCAAAATGAGCTCGGCACGCTTGAGCCTGAAAAAAACCCCGTCACGGGGGAGGTATATCCGCTAAATCGAGCCGGCGCGGCCCAGCAGGGTCGAGACGTTTATCGCGCGAACGGTTGCGCTGCATGTCACACACAACAGGTCCGTTCCCGCGAAAGCGGTTCAGACATGGCCCGCGGTTGGGGTGTGAGACCGACAGTGGCTCGGGATTTCATTTTCGATAATCCCGCGATGCCGGGAGTGTTCCGCATCGGGCCAGATCTGGCGAATGTTGGCAACCGCCAGCGGGATCCTAAATGGCATTTTTCGCATTTGTATAATCCACGAATCAAATCCCCGGGTTCGAGCATGCCGCCTTATCGCTATTTGTTCGAGAAGCACAAAACTGGGGTTGCCCCCTCAGCGGACGCGATTGATACGGGAACCTATTCGCCGGGTGCGGGCTACGAGATTCTTCCGACCGATGAAGCGCGGTCGCTTGTGGATTATATGATGAGCCTTAAGGCTGATACCTACATTTTCGAAGTGCCAAATCCACATCCGTCCACGAACGCGCCGACTGGAACAACGAACGCCGTTGCTGGCGCGGTGACAAACGCTCCGACCCAATGAAGCCAGAGCGAAAAAAGAACCCTGTTGCGGTCACGAAGCCGGTTGCCGCCCGGACCATGGATGACGCCGAACCCGCGTTTGGCGAGGGCGGAATTCCAATTTGGATTTTCGTCGCACTCGGAGTGCTGATTTATTTCAGCTTGGTTTATTTGGACCGTAGCGCTGGCGGATTTAATTCGCTGGTTTATGAACCATTTGAATCGTACGACGCGGTCAAGAAGAGCCAGCCTGCGACAGGTAATCCACTGATCGCCCAGGGTCGCGAAGTTTATGGGCGCACCTGTACAGCGTGCCATCAGCCTACTGGAATGGGAACACCCGGACAATTTCCGCCGCTTGCTGGCTCGGATTGGGTAAATGCCGCCGGTCCCGATCGTGTGATTCGTATCGTTCTCAATGGTCTTCAAGGTCCTCTCAAAGTGAACGGCACTGATTTCAATAATGCGATGGTCGCATGGAAGGACATTCTCAAAGACGACGAGATCGCCGCTGTTGTCAGTTTCGTTCGGCAGGAATGGGGTAACAAAGCCCCCGCAGTGACCCCAGCTCAAGTGAAGGGAGTCCGCGACGCCACGAAAGACCGGCCGGACGCGTGGACTGGCGATGAACTTGTCAAAGTTCCTGAGGGTGGCGAGGCGAAATAGCCATTTTGCTACGACCTTCAATCGCAGCCATTGCCCACCGCGCATGTTCTGCGATCAGCGGTTCGCGATCTAATGAAGCCCGTTCCAATTCCGGCAGTGCATTGATTCCACCTGCATTCCCGAGCGCAACGCAAACGTTTCGTAGTAAGCCCCTGCGCTTGGTTCGCACGATGGGAGTGCCCGCGAATTGCCGTTTAAATCCTGCATCATCGAGTTTTAGGAGATCGAGCAGCACCGGCGCCTGCAGATCATTTCTTGCTTTAAGAATTGAAGCCGCCCGAGCGAATCGGTTCCAAGGACAAACAGCCAGGCAATCATCGCATCCGTAAATGCGATTTCCAAGCAGGGGACGGAGTTCAACCGGAATTGAACCTTTCAGTTCGATTGTCAAATAGGAGATGCATCGCCGTGCGTCCAATTGGAACGGACCTGTGATTGCCCTAGTGGGACAGGCAGCAATGCAGCGAGTACAATTGCCACAGCGATTGTGCTCCGGGGTGTCTGTTTCCAATTGGAGCGTTGTGATAATCTCCGAAATGAAGAACCAATTTCCCAGACGCCGGCTAATGAGATTGGTGTGTTTCCCCGCGAAGCCCAAACCCGCTCGTTGCGCAAGATCGCGTTCCAGCAACGGGCCGGTATCGACATACCACAGGGAACGCGTGCCTGCCGGACCGAGTCCGGTTACATAGTTATTCAGCGTCCGCAACGGTTCCATAAGCACCTCATGGTAGTCAGCGGACCGAGCGTAACGGGCGATGGCCCCGGAAGTGGAATCAGTGGGACTCGATTCGCCCCGTGCATAATTGGTCGCCAGCGTAATGATACTCCGCGCTTCTGGCAGGACGAGTTCAGGATTAACCCGTTTAGCGGCATTTCGCTCCAGATAGGCCATTTCTCCGTGCCTATTCTCCTTCAGCCATGCACGAAATTCCGCAACATGCTTCGGTGCGTCCGCAGAAGTAATTCGACAATCGTTAAAACCCAGCTCGTCCGCCCGTGCTTTGATCAAGTCTTCGCTTTTCACTTCATTCCACGGTTTTGCGAGCCAGACTGAAATGCTTCAGAACCTGCATGGCCACCTCGCGCGGGGAGCGCAATTCGGTCGTGATTAGAGTGTCCGCTTTTTTATACGCGGGAGTGCGTTCTTTGAGCAAAGCTCGAATCTTTTCCGCGGGATCGCTGTGCTGCAGCAAAGGGCGATGAGTTTGATGCCGGACGCGTTGCCAGATCGTTTCCGGGTTTGCCCATAGGCAAACTATAAGCGAATGTTCGTGCAAAGAGGCGAAATTCTCGGGATTAACCATCAATCCACCTCCTGTCGAGATCACGAAGTGCTCCTTTGTCCTCAATTCCCGGACCAGATCGGATTCCATTTGGCGAAACCTGGATTCTCCTTCAGTTGCGAAAATTTGCGCTATGTTTTTGCCCGCCCGTTCTTCGATTTTGGCGTCTGTATCGATAAACTGGAAATGGAGTGCTTCGGCAATGAGTTGTCCCACCGTGCTCTTTCCCGTTCCCATGAACCCAACCAGAGCTATGTTTCTAAAATGTCGCACGCAGGAGCTGATTTTGCTGGAAAATACTGCTTCTACAATTTGATTTTCAAAGTTTCAATCCTTGTGGAATACTAGCGACTCGATGCCAGAGCTTTCGCGCACGGGGGAGAGAGTGTTCCGAGGCATACCGGTTTCCACCGGAATTTGCCGCGGGACAGTTCTTGTCATGGGCCGAAATAATGACTGCATTCCATTGCGCAGTATTGGCGAAGATGAGATACCCGGTGAAATGGAGCGCCTCCATCAAGCGCTCGTGGTCACCCGCCAGCAAATTCTCGAAGTCCAACGCAAAGTCGGCGAAGCCATGGGGGCAGGGGATGCGAGCATTTTCGATGCGCATTTGCTCGTGCTCGAAGATGAAACACTCATCGAAGAAGTTTCCCGCGCGATTCATCAGAAGAAAGTCAGCGTCGAACAGGCCTTCAGCCAGGTCGCCGAAAAATATGCCGCTACTCTGGGCGCTATTGATGATGAATATCTTCGCGAGCGCGCCGCGGATATGCGTGATGTCACCTCGCGAATTCTGAACAATTTACTCGGTCGTCAGGATAATACGCTGAGAAATCTGACGGAAGCCTGCGTCGTGATCAGCTACGATCTTTCTCCTTCAGCCACGGCGCAATTGGATAAAAAGAAGGTCCTGGGTTTTGCCACGGATATCGGTGGTAAAACGTCTCACACCGCGATTATGGCGCGCGCGTTGCAGATTCCTGCTGTAGTCGGCCTCAAAGATGTCAGTGCGCAAATTCGCACCGGCCAATACGCCCTGCTCGATGGGTATAACGGGCTGCTCATCGTCAATCCCACCGATCAGACCCTTTTTGAGTACGGACAACTCGTCCGCAACAAGGTCAACATCGAGGACAAACTGCGTGATGTTGAAGACAAACCGGCTGTCACTCTCGACGGAAAGCAGATAGTTCTTTCATCGAACATCGGTCAGGCGAGGGACATCATGGCAGTAAAAGCTGCCGGCTCCGAGGGCGTTGGGCTTTTCCGGACTGAGTATTTATTCATCAACCGCGAAACGCTGCCTACTGAGGAAGAGCAATACCAGGCGTATCGAGAGGTTGCCGCAGCGCTTCATCCGCACCCGGTCGTGATTCGGACGCTGGATCTCGGTGGTGACAAATTTCTGACTCACCTGCAGGTGCCCAACGAGATGAATCCATTTTTGGGTTGGCGCGCGATCCGATTCTGTCTGCAACAGACGGAGATTTTTCGTGCACAGCTTCGGGCGATCCTGCGCGCGAGTGCTGAGGGAAATGTCAAAATGATGTATCCCATGATTTGCTGCCTTGATGAGCTTGAAAAAGCCAACGAGCTGGTGGAAAAGTACCAGCTCGAATTGGAAGCTGAAGGAATTGCGTTCGATCGAAACCTCGAGATCGGTGTAATGATCGAGATTCCCTCGGCTGCCTTGATTGCGGAGGCGCTCGCGAAGAAGGTTAAATTTTTCAGTATTGGCTCCAACGACCTGATCCAATATACCCTCGCCGTGGACCGCTTGAACGAACGGATCGCCCACTTATACGATCCGGCTCACCCGGCGATTTTGCGCCTGATCCAAATGACGGTGGAAGCAGGCCTGCGCAACGGGATTTGGACAGGAGTGTGTGGTGAAATTGCCAGCGAGATCGCCATGGTGCCCCTGCTGCTTGGGTTGGGCGTTGAGGAACTCAGTGTCTCTCCGCCGTTTGTCCCACGAGTAAAATATTTAATCAGGCGGACGAAACTGTCCGAAGCGAAAGAGCTGGCTGATGCCTCTCTAAAGTTGAATTCCGGGGTGGAAATTCTTGCCAGGGCGCAGGAGTTTGCCCAACGAATCGCCCCTAGCCTGTTTGAAAATCAGAGTTAATATTGCTGCTTATGAAGGTGCTTATTTTGGCCGCCGGGTACGCGACACGACTTTATCCGCTCACGCTTACCCAACCTAAACCCCTCCTGCCGGTTGCGGGCAAGCCGATGATTAATTATGTCATCGACAATATCGCAACGATTCCCGATATCGATCGAGTTTATGTGGTAACCAATGCAAAATTCGCCGGACACTTTCAGAAATGGGCGGATGCCTATCGCGCGGCGAAATCACCCTTCCAGTTTACCATCGTGAATGACGGGTCAACGGATGATTCCAATAAACTCGGAGCGATTGGAGATCTGCACCTGGTCATCACAAAGGAAAAAGTGGACGAC
>JAQGOX010000069.1 GCA_028293365.1 Verrucomicrobiales bacterium
GGACGGAGGCACCTCGGGAATGCGTTCTATGACGCCAGAGAGGTTGAGATGAAAGTGCCTCGCGAAATATGGAAATGCATCGTGATAAGTGACAAAGGCTTGCTCTGTTATTGGTTGCAATGATGCAGTCATTTTCCGGTCGATAGCTCGTAGACGTTCGAGGAAAACGTTTGCGTTGCTTGAGTAGCTTTCACTGTGGTGTGGGTCCAGGCTTTGCAAAGATTTTAGAATGTTCGTCACACTCCGCATTGCAAGGCATGGGTCGAGCCAGATATGAGGGTTTATCTCACCGTCCCTTCCCACAATCAATGCGTCGGATCCAAATCCGTCGGAAAGAAATGCTAGTTTCCTTTTTTGATTGGTACTCGGCAGCGTTTTCTCCAGCCAAGGTTCAAAGCCGAGTCCGTTCGCGACAACTAAGTCAGCCGATTGCAGCCGCCTGAGATCAATAGGCGAAAGTTGGTAATCATGAGGTTCGACTGATGAGGAAAGCAGATTTTCGACCCGCGCATTGTTACCCGCAATTTCGCATGTAAAACAATACGCCGGAAGAATGGTGGTAACGATTTGCAACCTCGGCTGTGCGAGCAATCGGCCCGGCTCAATCAGCAAGACAAGAAAGACGAGCGACCAAAAGTGATTCATATTGCAAATGATTTGCAATGAGATTGCAAATCAAACCCACGCCTGGTGGCGTGGGTTAAAAAATTACTTCATTAGCAGCATCTGCCGTGCGCGTTTGATCGAGCGATTCAATTGTCGCTGATAATGCGCGGGCAGGCCGGTATATTTGCGTGGGAGAATACGTCCGGCGTCCGTTACGAACTGGCGGAGCAAATTGACGTTCTTATAGTCAAGGGCATCCACAGTAAAATCGATTTTCGGTTTCGGGCGTGGAGTGCGGACTTCCATCGTGCCGCCCTTGGTTCCACGGTTTTTGCGACCACCTGGCTTGTCTGTATTGGTTTTGCGGGGCATAAAATATTAGCGGATTTCGCGATGCAGTGTATGCCGGCGCAGGAAGCGATTGTATTTCATCAGTTCGACTTTTTCAGTCTGAAGCTTCTTGTTTCGGGAGGTCAAATAGCGGGAAGGTGATTTGCCTTCTTTCCGTGCCTCGGTGCATTCGAGTGTGACAGTTTCTCTTGGCATAAATTATTCCTTATCCTTTGCAGGTTTTTCCTCGGCTTCTTCTTCTTCTTCCACTTCGGGTCCGCCTGCGCTATCGACTGTCCCGAGGGCCCCCAGTTTACGCTGCCGCAATGCGCCTTCGCGCTCTAGTTGCGCCTGGGCTTCGACCGTGAATCGAGTCCAGGGAATGGCATCAAGCCGTGCTTTGGGAATCAATTTCCCGGTCAGTTCGCATGTTCCGTAGGTCTGCTTTTCAATGCGTTTAAGCGCTTCCTCGATTTCGTAAATGGCATCCTGATCCGAAGACAGCAGGCTCAAGGCAAAATCGCGATCAAAATTGTCCGTGCCGGAATCAGCCATATGAAGGCTGTAACTGGCCATTTCCTCAGCCGATTCCTTCGCAAGCCCGCTCATCTGGCTGAGCAACCGTTCCCGGAGATCGAGCAAATTCTTATAATATTTGGCCCACTCAGGCTTTATTTTCGCATTTCCATTAAACTCGAGCGGCTCGGAAATTTTGTGGCCTAGAATAGAAGCCGCCGTGGCCTGGCCAACGGGGCGAGCTCGTCCAGCCGGGGCTGGTACGGTCTTTTTAATGATATTTTTCTTCGTAGTCACGGTGCTAAATGTAAATCGCTCTGCAAACTGGCCTGCAAATTCGCCGGTAACCGCATCCAAACTATTTGCGAGCGGAGGACTGTAACAGGGGAAATCAAAAGTGCCACAAAAATCTGAAAGAATTTTCGCCCCCGGTTGGTTCTCGATTCTTGAGAAAAACGGTTACCTTAAAGCGTGAAAGGCTCGGCCTGTCGATGTGCGGGCCGCTACTTTAGCATTTCGATGATACCGCGGAAGCTTTGGGCCAATTTACGGGCATCACCCCGTTCAAGGCGCCGCAGCTCTACTAGAAGATTCTCTTCCCAGGATGAGAGTTCGCGATACGTGTTTAAGCCGACGCTGATTTCGGTATCCCGCCCCGGCAATGGAGATGTATCTCCAAGTGTAAGTTTTAAGAGTTTGATGGTTGTGAGGCTGGGCCGTGTCTCGCCATTGAAATAACGCGTGATGACAGCCGGGGTGAGCTCAAGACGCCTCGCGGTTTCTGCCTTGGTCCAGCCCGATTTTGAAACCAACTGTATGAAAGCTTTATTTAATGGGTCCATTTTATTCAATCAGGTCTTTTGATTTTTTCGCTGAGGCAAAGCGGCGATTACATCCTGCACACGCTTGATGACCATGTTCCGCTTCGCTTCGCTGAGTGGTCGAAAACACTCCAGGAAGCGATTTTCCCATCCCAGCAATGGTTTGTAGCGTGCTTTTGCACCCCGAATATTTCCTTCAGTATCGGGAAGCGGATCGCCATCCTCAACGATCATTTTGAAAAGTTTCAGCGTGGTAAGACTCGGACGCGTCTGGCCTCCATAGTACCGGGTCACCACCGCTGGCGTCAATTCGAGGTGTCGGGCGGCATCTGCCTTGGTCCAACCCACTTTTTCCATCAACCGTATAAAATCGGCGTTCGCAGCGTTCACAATCGAAGTAAGAATGAAATCTTCAAAATTTGCTTTGATTAGATTAACAGAGCCGGTTTTTGTGTAAAGAAAAAACCCCGCCCGGATCACTCCGGGCGGGGAAAAATGGTAGTTCCTCCCAACCGATTTTATCGATGATGATATCCGCGATAATGCCCACCACCAAAACCAAAGCCGAAACTGATTACCGGCGCGGGAACATAATAACGCGGATAACAGTAAACCGGAGCCGGCGTCACATAAACCGGGGCCGTTTGATAATAAACTGGTTGTTGTTGATACACCACCACCGAAGCTGGCTGTGGCGCGGCCTGATAAACTGGCGCTGCGGGAACCAGCGGTGCATTCTGTATGGTGGGCGCATATTGAACATAGACCGGTGCCGGAGCAACGTAAGTTGTCTCGACCCTGTAAGTCGGTACGGGTTCAAGTGCCTTCGCGATCAAAAGTCCCCCTGCTACGCCGGTGAGAACCTTTCCGGTAGTAGACCACCCATCGTGAGCCGAAGCGGTTTGAATCCCAGCGCTGAGCACTGCGATTGCGGTTATGGTTCCGAGGAGTTTTTTCATAATATTGCTTTCTTAACTTCTGCCTTTTTTGACGAGGGCCATTGTGCTTTATTCAGCCCTGCCGTATAAGTGCTTACAACGGAGGATAATGAACCAAGAAGCTCAACCGCGCAAATCCGCCAGTCCGAAACGACGCATCCCTCGCTCTTTCAAGGAGTTGACCCCGAGCAACCACTTCAATCCCCGCACCTTCTTTTATGAAATGGTCTGGAAGGGATGGCTGACCAG
>JAQGOX010000703.1 GCA_028293365.1 Verrucomicrobiales bacterium
GTGATCGATGATCTCTCGACCGGCAGGTTGGAGAATTTAAGCCCGGTAATTGGCAATCCGCAATTGCGGGTGATCACCGCAAAAGTTTCCGAGTTTGAGGGCCTCGGTGATCTGGTTAAGGGATCCAGCGAGATCTACCACCTAGCAGCCGCCGTTGGGGTCGAATTGGTCATTCAATCGCCCATTCGAACGATTCAAACGAACCTGCACGAAACGGAGGCGATTCTGGAGGCGGCTTCGGCGACTTCCGTGCCATTGATCATCGCATCAACCTCTGAAGTTTATGGCAAAAGTGAAAAAGAAGTTTTTTCCGAGGATGACGACCTCTTGATTGGACCGCCGACCCTCGGCCGTTGGAGTTATGCCTGTTCGAAGTTAATGGACGAGTTTTTGGCACTGGCTTTTCACGCGGAGCGAAAGTTACCCGTTTTAATTGCGCGTCTGTTCAATACCGTTGGGCCTCGGCAAACAGGCCGGTACGGTATGGTTCTACCAAGATTCATAGCCGCAGCGCGGAAGAATGCGCCTCTTCAGGTTTATGGAAACGGCAAACAAACCCGGTGCTTTTGCGATGTCAGTGATACGGTGGAAGCGCTATTGCGCTTGATGAAGACTGCGGCATGGGGGGAGGTATTTAATATTGGGAGCACCCAGGAGGTGGCAATCAGCGACCTGGCAAAAGAGGTGATTCGATTAACGGAAAGTGCCTCGAGAATTGAAGTGATTTCCTATGAAAAGGCATATGCCAGGGGGTTTCAGGACATGTTTCGCCGAAAACCTTGCACGCGTAAACTGCTATTGGCCACTGGCTTTCAACCTTCGACACCGCTCGAAGGTATTATCAAAAGAACTCTTGCAAAAAACCTGGGTGCGTAACGTCTTAACCTTAGCAAATTACTGATTACTGATCCAGTCGATGTTGAGTGGCGGAGAGGGACGCACTTGTTCTGTAACTAAAAACAAAAAAGGCGCCCCTTCGGGCGCCTCGAATTTTAAATTAACCAGTTTCTGAAAACTTAGTTATTATCGCCAGGGAGGCTGAGGAAGTTGTTCAAGCCAGAATCACCAGCGGCGTTCAACAACTGCTCTTTGAGGCGTGAGCTGCTCAACTGTTGAACCGAACCGTCACCGAGAACCACGTTACCCTGGCTCTGATGAATGGTGTTGGTGAAAACAGGTGCTGCGGCTTTGATCGAAACGGCGTTCGAACCAGGCGAGCCGTAAAAGGCGTTCGCCGAGGTAGCGCGGCCAGCCCAGTTAATGTTGCGGTCACCGGACAGGATGCTCTGAGGATAGGTTTCCTGAGCTTCAGTTCCAATGAAATAGCTCAAGTGCAAGTTGTTATTCCAATCGCCTTTTAGGGCAGTTCCACTGGCGAAGTTCGTGGCTTCAACACGGCCGGAATCTGAAGGGCAGATCACGATTTTCGGGGTGCTCAATTCGTTCGAAAGCACCTGGAAGATCTGGTAAGTGGCCTTGCCAGCATTATTCCCAGGAGGCGCGCTGTATTCGGCAGCACCACCGGAGTTCGTGCTCAAGCCCATGGGGAAGTTGTCCTGGTTGTCTGTCGAGAAAATGCGGAAGCTCAATCCGACGTTCTTCAGGTTGTTCACGCATTTAATGCGCTGAGCTTTGGCTTTCGCCTTGGCGAGCGCTGGCAGGAGCATGCCGGCCAGAATTGCGATGATGGCGATGACGACTAACAGCTCAATGAGCGTGAAAGCCCCGATTTTGTGTTTGCGAAAAACGCTTTTCATAATTTCTTTCGGTTTATTTGGGTTACGGTTTGCACACTCTAAACAATCGATATTTTGAGTGTCAAACGTTTTCAAAATTATTTTTAGCAAAGACGGTGCCAACCGGTTAGTTTTGGTTGACGCCTCAGCCGCAATGGCTGCCTTCCGCGCCGGTGTGCCATTTTCACGCTCCGGGCGTGAAGATGACACAGGCAAATCGGAATTTTGCGCTCGTTTTCAGAAGAGTTCATGATTCATCGTGAGAGAATCACCATCCTGCTCAGCACCTTTTTGTCAGTTTTCCCACGGCATCATTGCGCTGCTTCGAGCGTTCGTTTACTTTTTCAAACATGATTTTGGCGGGAGCGGTTGGCCGATTATTCTTTGCTGTGTTGGGCTGTTTACTGCTCTCCGCATGTTTTCAAGTCCCGGAAAACTCGCTGGAAGAGGAGCGGGAGCCGAATTTTCTCGATGGCCGCAATCGAGTCACTGCGCACGATTACACCGGCGCGATGGAATCGTTTGAGAAAGCTTTGCAGGCTAATCCCCGTTCGGCCGCAGCACATTTTGACCTAGGTGTTATCACCGAGGATCCTGGACGCGACTATGCCGCCGCGATTTATCATTATCAGCGATTTCTTAATCTTCGACCGGATGACCCGAGGGCGGGCGTGGTCCGTCAGCGCATCAATGGGTGCAAGATCGAGCTTGCAAAAGGCGTACCCTTTGGCGCGATCAGCCGAGAAATGCAATTGGAAGTCGAAAAGCTGACCGCAGCGAATACTGCGCTTCGCCAACAGGTCGACAGTTTGAAAGAGCAGCTTGCACAACATCCGTTTGTGGTTACGCAATTTGTTACAAACGTTTTCGCAAGTGTCCCTGCGCCAAATACTTCTTCTTCGCCTCGCGTTCAACCTTCGCCCGCCTCGATCAGGACACCTCCTGCACAACCCACCTCTCATCCTCGCAGCAGCGAGCAGGCGCGCCCGTTAACACCTACTCCAGTTTCACGTTCCATCGCCTACAAAGTGCGTCCGAATGATACTGTCGCCAGTATTGCACGGCTCTACGGAGTTTCTACTCAAAGCATTTTGAGTGCAAACCGCGGACTTGACCCGCGCCGGCTCCGTTCTGGTCAAATCATTACGATTCCAAAGGGTTGAAATGTGGCGCAGTCCTGCGTTCTATCTGGTCACCGCGTTCTGGGTGCTGATGAACATTTTACTTTGGCGTTCCGAATTTGGGAGCGATCGACATTTGGGCAATTCTGTCCCGGTCGAAGTTGTATGGCAAAAAATCCTGACTGCGCCCGACGACTCAGCTCTGGAGATTCTTAAGCGCGGGCAGAAAATGGGATTTTGCCGTTGGATTCCGAACATTGGCGAAGAGTTCGCGACCGGGAAAGCAGCGACCGACGAACTGGAAGGAATGGTTAGGCGCTTAAGCGGTTATAATTTAAACGTCGAAGGAAATTTTCTATTGCCAGAAACCCGAGGTCGATTTCGGTTCGAATTCAAGGGGCAATTCGCAACGAATCAGGCCTGGCGAGAACTGAACTTGAAGGCGGTATTACGTCCCTCGGTTTGGGAGATTCACACGGTCGCAGCGCAACAAACGATTAATCTTAAGGAATCGGAAGGAGAATCGCAATGGGAGCACACGTTTTCCATCGACGAGCTGCAAAATCCCCGCAAAATGCTGGGTGAGCTGGGTTTGGAAGGATTCGCGGGAATGCTCGCCCCTTTGGGTCTGTCCGGGAGCAAGTCCAATCTGACGCTCGGACTCAAGTGGACCGCCCAACATGATTTTCTGAAAATCGGACATTCCGACGTGCGCGTTTATCGAGTGCAGGGAAGCCTTCTGGATCGGTTTCGGATTATCGCCTGGATCAGCCTGGTAGGTGAGATAATGCGGGTGGAACTTCCCTACGACATCATCCTTTTAAACGACGCGCTCGTTAATATTTAACGCATGATCGAGATTGAGAATTTGGTTAAGAATTTCGGGGATGTCCTGGCGGTGAATGGAGTGAACCTCTCCGTTCCGAAAGGTGAATTCTTTGCAATTCTGGGACCGAACGCCGCAGGGAAAACGACCACGATCAAGATCGTGGTCGGCCTGATGAAGCCAACCAGCGGTACTGTGCGCGTGGCGGGATTCGATGTCCAAACGCATCCGCTCGAGGCGCGCCGCCGTCTGGCATATGTTCCCGATTTCCCGTTTCTTTACGATAAGCTGACTCCATGGGAATTTCTTCGTTTCACCGGGCAGCTTTTTCGGATGACAGAATCCCATATCCAAACGGCCGGGCGCGAGTTGGTGTCTCGATTCAATCTTGAGTCGTACCTTTCAAAACCAATCGAAGCGCTCTCGCATGGTACACGACAGCGGGTCGCAATCGTTTCGGCGCTGTTGCACAATCCAGAGGTATTCGTTCTTGATGAGCCGATGGTCGGCCTCGACCCACATCATGCCCGAATTGTGAAGGATATTTTGCGAGAGAGGGCGAACGAGGGTATGACCGTTTTTGTGTCAACTCATCAGCTCAGCGTCGCCGAAGAAATGGCCGATCGCATCGGGATCATGCATCAGGGCAAACTGGTTGCGGTTGGCACCCGTGAGCAATTGCACCGTCAAAGCGGTGTGAGCGGCGCGCTTGAAAAGGTGTTTCTGAGCCTCACTGCTGAAGAGCAAATCCTGAGCCGAAACTCCCCGATCTAAATGATCATGAAACATCATTTGGCAATGCTGATGCGTGTCAGCCTGCTTCAAACCTGGCGCCGCCTCGCCTCAATCCGGGAGCAATCCCAGCTCTTTTTAACAGTCATAATGCTGTTTATCGTGGGATATCTGGCACTTTCCTTCTGGTTGTTCTATCGGGGACTCCATTTCATCAGCGCCTTTCCCGGCCTCGGTACCCTGCTAACGGAGCGCCTGCTCTACCTGTTATTTGCATTTCTCTTTGTGTTACTGCTCTTCAGCAACATCGTAATCAGTCACACCAATTTCTTTCGCAATCGGGAGACAACATTTCTCCTGACATTACCGGTTTCGCGTCTCACAATCTTCCGTTGGAAACTGCTGGAGTCGACGTTGCTGGCTTCATGGGCTTTCCTCTTTCTCATCGCGCCATTGTTGGCCGCATACGGTTTGACCAATCATTTGCCATGGCACTTTTATATCGCCACAGTTCTTTTGATTGCGTTATTCATTATCCTTCCTGCAATTTTTGGCTCGTTTTTATCGGTAAGCCTGGCCCGATTCATGGATCGGCGCAGCTTTCAGATCACCTTCGTCGTTTTGGCAGTGTGTGGTTTGTACGCGGCCAATCGATGGTTTCGGCCGGAAGCTATTTCCGATGAGATGCTTGAAACACGGGTGCTCGCTGTGCTTGATCGGTTGCTTCTGAAGACCCGTTTTGCGCAATTCCCAATTCTTCCAAGCTATTGGCTTTCGGCGAGTGTCTTGAACTGGGCTGAAGGGGCGATTTCCGCGTCGATTTTCTTCGCCGCAATTCTATTGAGCCATGTTCTTTTTTTTGGATACCTTGCCACCACGCAAATGGGCGGGTTATTCTTCGATGCAGCCTCCCGGGTGCAAAGTCGCGGCAGCGTATTTGGTGGCTGGGGCTGGTTTAAAGCCTTCCAAAAGCGCAAACAAAAATTCGCGTTCGATACCGGTTTTGTCGAAATTATGTTTTCGTTGGTGCCTGGTTTATCCAGCGACAGGCGGGCTCTTTTGACGAAAGACGTACGCATTTTCTGGCGCGACACCACCCAATGGGGACAGTCATTGGTACTTTTCGGTTTACTCGGCGCTTACATCATTAACCTGCGTCATTTCTCTCAACAACTCACCAACCCTTTTTGGGTCAATCTTGTCGCCTACCTGAATCTGGGTGCTTGTTCGCTCAACCTCGCGACGCTCACCACCCGGTTTGTATTCCCGCAGTTTTCATTGGAAGGCAAACGCATTTGGATCGTTGGCCTTGCGCCGCTTGGATTGCGTCGCATCATTCTGGCCAAATACGTTTTGACCTGCACAGCTTCCCTGATCCTGACTCTTTTGCTGATGTTGGTTTCCTGCCGAATGTTGAAAATGGAATCGGGTCAAACCGCGTATTTCGCCTGCGCTATTTCGGTGATGACGATGGCCTTAAATGGTCTTGCCACAGGTCTTGGAGTGCTCTATCCCAATTTTCGAGAAGAGAATCCGAGCAAGATTGTCAGCGGCTTTGGAGGCACATTTTGCTTGATTCTGAGCTTCGTTTACATTCTTGGGTCCATTATATTTCTGGCATTTGGCGCTCCCTGGTCAAATGCAACCGCAGTCCCTTGGGTGCAGGCAGCAAGCGGATGGTTCGGATTCGCGGTTCTGTCATTCGCGACAGGCTGGGCTCCGATGAAACTGGGCCTGCGCAAGGCGAAGGCGATGGAGATATAAGCTCATGGGCTCTGTTATCCGGCGCGATTGTAAGGTTAAGGTTATGGTTTATCGATTCTGGGAAGGCGTCCGACCCATGTGCCGTTTGCCACATACTTCCACTGCAAATCAGGAAAGGCCGGTTTCGTTTGTGGCGGCCCCAAAAGCAGGAAACGATCCGCCAACGTCATGCGTTTTACCCAGGGAGCACATGCTTTGATAGCGTTGCGTGTGTGGCAAAGTTCCTCGTAAACGTCGAGATCCTCTGCGCGCATGAGTGATGGCTCGAATCCCAGAACATATCGCCAGTCCCCCGCGGGATTTCGAAAGAACGTTTCGTAAAAGACTGAAAGATCAACACTGTATAGAACCCCGCCCGGTTCCGGCACCCAACCGGCATGCTCAGGACGGGTCTGGTCCAGGCAATCGATTCTGCCATATTGACTCCAACGCGCATTGCGGTCGCTGCCAGCTACAAAAAAAAGTATGACGGCGGCCAGAGCACTCACTGCAACACCGCCCCAGGAATTGCGCGGCATTTTCATTTGCAGCAGGTACTGAATTTCTTTTGCCAGCCATAACGCAATGGCCGGGAGCCCCCAGTCGAGCCAGAATCTGGCCACGCGAAATCCAAGTAACCACCCGCCTAGAGCCAGCCAGAAAACCGGATCGAGAAGCAGGGTAGAAAGAGGCCGTCCCGTTATTCTCCGAGCGACCAAAATTGCGGCGATGACGAGCATCGCAGGAAGGCCACCATTGAAGGGCCGTAACTCTCTCACCAGACATTCGGGAGGGACGTTCATGCCAAGAGCCAGAAACGGGGTCAGAACTGATTGGGTCAGAAAGGTCCAGGGAGTTCCTGTAAGGAGCGCACCTAAACAAGATCCGATAATCCAACAAAACGTCAGGTGTAATGCCTTGCCCCACGCACGCGCCAACAAAAAGGCGGCTGGTATGAGGACGAGCAAATACCAGGCTCCGTGCACCAGGGCGGCGACGGCAAACAAAAGAATCGTGACCATGAATGTAGTCCGGGACGCCTCTTTTTCGGCCCTTTCAGACCACATGCACAGGAGCGTAATAGTGATGGCCATCGTGAGCAGCAATGGACGCCCCAAAAGCACGCGTGCGGCAAAGTACGGAAAAATCACCATGAGTAATGCAAGTGAAAGCAACCAGGCTTCCGGACGCTTTAACCAGGGAAGTGCTGATCCCGCGCAGATCACAAACATCGCGATCACCGAAAACAAAACCAACGTTTCAGCGTGCCAATTGGTCATGTGATGTACCCAGGCCAAAATCCAATGCCACCCCTGATTGTGGTCGATGGTGATCTCGGGCCGCATCACAAGTATCTCCGTCCATGGTTTGCCGCTAATAGCCTTGGCGGCATGCCGAAGAGCGTCATCGTCGGGTAGGTAACCGTAACTGATGACCCGTAACGGCAATGCGATCAGAACCAAGGCGATAATCCCCCAGATCGCCGCGGAAACTCCCCAGATGCCGGAAAACGCCGAGCCTGTCTGAGGGGAGAGATCCTGTGTTTTCACGGTGCCGCAAAAACTAGTTCGGAAAACGCCAGTGACAAGAGAGAAATAACGGCATACGCGATGAAAGGATTAATCTTCTCCTCCATCCAGGGCATGATCTACAATTCCAAAGTCCGGCTTTCGACTCAAAGGGATGTCAAAGACTGAACTTCGATTGAAAAAAACGAGGCTATTTGAAGAGGCCGACTCAGATTGGCGTCCAAATTTTTCACGACTTTTACATTAATCAATCAGCTAACTATGCCAAAAACACCCACCTCAACGATTAATCGCCGTCAATTTATCCATTATTCCACGTTCGCTGCAGGAGCGGCTTTTGCAAGTGGACCGTTCCTTCTGCGTGGTCGAAACTTGAACGACAAATTGAATGTGGCGGTGATCGGGGCGAATGGAAAAGGGGCCAGCGATACGGATGGTGTGGCTGGCACCGGCCAAAATATTGTCGCGATCTGCGATATTGACGAAAAAAATCTGGACGAGCGCGGCGCAAAATATCCGGCTGCTAAACGCTATCGCGACTATCGTAAAATGCTGGAAGCGGAAAAGAATATCGATGCCGTAACCGTCAGCACTCCCGATCATCATCACGCTTTTGCCTCGATGATGGCGATCAAGTTGCATCGGAATGTTTACTGCCAGAAGCCGCTGACACATTCGATTTTTGAGGCACGGGCGCTCACCGAAGCGGCCCGAAAATACAAAGTTGCCACCATGATGGGGAATCAGGGGCATTCCAGCTCCCGCGTGCGCACCTTTGCGGAGATGATTTGGGCTGGGGCCATCGGAAAGGTCCGCGAGGTCCATTGCTGGACGGATCGACCGATTTGGCCACAAGGTTTGACCCGGCCTAAGGATGTTCAACCAGTCCCGGCGAACGTTGATTGGGATATGTTCATCGGTCCCGCTCCAATGCGCCCTTATCATTCCGGTTACCAACCGTTTGCCTGGCGTGGATGGTGGGATTTTGGAACGGGCGCGCTTGGAGACATGGCCTGCCACGTAATGGATCCTGCAAATTTCACCTTGCAACTGGCGAATCCGACCAGTGTCGAGGCGCAACAAGAAGGAAATACTGAGGAAAGCGGCCCAAAATGGTCTATCATTCGTTACGAGTTTCCGCGCCGCCATGCTGTCAAAAATCTCGGTGGTGAAAACGTCAGCCCGACCGATTACGCGCTCGGACCAGTATCATTGACCTGGTATGACGGCGGTAAAAAGCCATCCGCTGACCTGATGGGTCTGGCTGCCGGGGAGAAGATGCCCGATAACGGTTCTCTGTTTGTGGGCGATGACGGAGTCATGTTCTGTGAAACCTACGGGGAAGGCCCTCGTTTCGTTGGAAAATCGAAAGGAAAAGTTTTTCCGACACCGGCGGAGACTATTGCACGCGCGCCGGGCCATTACGAAGAATTCGTGCGCGCCTGCAAGGGTGGCGTGCCTGCCGGATCGAACTTCAACTATGCCGGGCCCTTTACGGAAATCGTCCTCTTAGGGAATCTCGCAGTGCGTTCCGGAAAGAAAATCGAGTGGGATTCCAAAAAGTTAAAGGCAAAAAACGCACCTGAACTCGATCATTTGATCCATCGGCAATATCGCAGCGGGTGGAGCTTGTAATTTGGACGATTTACCAACACCTTGACGGTGAGGCTAGGAAAACTTAATTTCCCTGCCTTGCTGGTCGGTGGCCGTAGCTCAATGGTAGAGCCCCAGATTGTGGTTCTGGATGTTGCGGGTTCGAGTCCCGTTGGCCACCCCGCCCTTTTTATTTTACAAATTTAATATCGAGCTGGTTTCTCTCCAATGTCGTCCCTTCGCTCAAGGCGAGCTGCGCCAGCG
>JAQGOX010000107.1 GCA_028293365.1 Verrucomicrobiales bacterium
ATTTGAAGTTGAGTTCCATGCCATTGGCGCGGGAGTTGGAAAGAATGCTGACGAGGCGACCGGGACGGGTGATTAAACGGTCCACGGCCCAGGCGGCAAGGGTAAATGATTTGCCGGTTTGACGGCCCCAGAGCCAGCATTCGATGCCGTTCGAACGGTTCAGGAAGGCATCGAGCTGATAGGGGCGGAAGGTGATGAGAGGTGTTTTGGTGGATAGTAAATGGTGAGTGGTGGATGGTGGCCCACCTTTTTTTGAGGTCGTGCGTTTGTAAGGGGAGATAAAACGAGTGTTCATATTTTTTTAGGGATGGTTTGAGTCTTCTGGTTTGAGTTCAAAGTTGAAGAACAACGGGATTCAGGGCGATTCGGTATTCTATTGATTACGGTGCTTGAGTTTGAGATGCGGATTGTGCTCCGTGCACAAATCCGCGGTCCGGGGGCATGGCTGGGGCGGAGGGCTCATTGTTCACGGCTTGGAGGTTTGGGTTTTCGATCAAGGCCGAGCGGGGCGGGAAAACCTTGTCGCGCGTGGCCCAGATTTTGTCTTCGTCGTCGCCGGGATGGTTCGCCGCGATTTCGTTGAGCTCACGGAGGCAGCTTAAGGCCGCTCGCGAAGCATTGAATTCGAATTTGGTTTTTTCGAGTTCGGCTTTGGATTTCTCCGTCTCCACCCGCAATTTCGTCAATGCAAGCCGGTCTTCCGCGATTTTCAATTCGCGCTCGCGCTGGGCGTTTTGCTGCAAACGAAGAACCCAGCGAGAAACGGTCCCAAATCGAGCGGTATCACGTTCTTGAACCGTGGCCATTTCTACAGCGAACTGGCGGAGTGCGGTGGCGGTAAGCTTGTCCAAAGCGATCGGATCGGAGCCAGGTTCAGACAGCAACTCAAGTGGAGCCGCGGTTATCTCCCGATGAAAACAAGCGCGTGCTCGTGCATGAAACCGGCGCAGAGAGGTTAAATGGGTTTTGATGCCGAATCCTTCGGGCGGCGGGGCTGCGACCATTTCAAGGACAGTTTTTGCAGGGTGAAGTTCAAGCCAGTCAAAAAGTTCTTCCTGTTGTGCTGGAGTAAGTGCGCTCAGAACGCAACTTTCCTTCAATCTAATCGCAGATTCCGAAGTGGTATTCTTGTTCGAGTTCGGGTCGATGGGTTCCGAAATATTCATAGAAATATTTAAAAAAAAATTGCGTGTGTTTTGCGTGATTCGTTGAAGTTTCAGCGTGTTTCCTGTGTGTCCGCTGCGTGTTTTCGTACGTGTTCAGTGTGTGTCCAATTAAGATTAGGATTGGGGGAAAGCGAAAAGTTGGGGGTTTTCGATTTTGATTTGTTGCCAGGCGCGGTCGTAGTCGATGCCTGAGTTTTTCATTTTCTTTTTGGGGAATCCGGGGACGTCGGGGTGGCCGACGTAGAACGGAGCTCCGGCGAAGCGGCGGCCGAGTTTTCCGGAGAAGGAATGGAAGCTGGAGGCTAAGGTGTCAGCGGCGTTGCGGTCGACCCGTTGGAGGCCTTTCCCGTGCGGGAAATCGCCGTAGGGAGAAAGTTGGACCCACGAGTCCTGGAGGACTACAAATGGGACGGTTTGAGCTGCGGTTTGATTGGCTATTTTGATTCTTTTATCATTCATAATTTGCGTAAATCTTAGCAGGGGGGGTGGGACATCCTCCGTCCCTGGGTAAAAATAGTTTTTAGGGGTAAAAAGCTGAAATGCTGAAACGCTAAAACACTTAAATTAGGAGGATTTGCCCACGAAAAGGGGACCAAATTTCACGAAAAAAGGAGGAAATATGAGGGGATGATTTTATAACCAGGGAACGGGACGGATATTTGGACTGGATTTTGAATGACGAAAGCCTGAAAGGGGAGAGGGTGAAGCACACGAAAAGGGAACGAAAATCCACGAAAAAGGGGAAAAGGGATGAATGAAATTATTTATAAGGATGAGGCGTATCGGATCATTGGAGCTTGTTTCGAGGTCTATAAGGAGAAAGGGAATGGGTTTCTTGAGGCGGTTTATCAGGAGTGTCTGGAGATTGAGTTGAGCAGCCAATGGATTGCTTTTCAGGCCCGGTTGCCAATTGATCTTTCGTATAAGGGGCAGTCGCTCGTTCAACGGTATGTGGCAGACATGGTTTGCTTTGGGACGGTGCTGGTCGAGTTGAAAGCGGTTTCAGCTTTGGCGGATGAGCATCGGGCGCAGGTTATCAATTATCTGCATGCGGGTATCGGCTGGGGTTACTGGTTAATTTCGGCGGTCATCCGAAACTCGAATGGGAGCGGTTGGTTGTATGAAATAACCTGCGGGAGGAGGAGAAAATAGTCCACGAAAAGGGGACCAAATTTCACGAAAAAGGGAGGGTTTTTTAATGCAGAATGGATACTGAACAATTGAGAGGCGACTGATTCGATGTGCAATGGATGCAGTGCGAACAGTGCGGCGACTGCGGCGCTGCGCCAGATCTTTCCGGTGAGCAGATCGAGCACTTTCAATAGTAAAACGGTATTCGCGAGGTGGAACCAAAGATGGGTAAGGTGGTGAGCGCCTGAACGGAGTCCGAATAACTGGCAATCAAGTTGATGACTCAACCAGGTCAACGGATGGTAATAGCTAGCGCCGCCGTTCAGTGTAGTAAATGCCCATCTTATTCCGTCGAAGGTAATTCCCCGGGTAACATTCGGATTTTCGGTGACGAAAAGGGGATCGTCGAAGTTGAGGAATCCAAATCCTCCCAACGGCAAATAAATGGGCAGTGAAGATAAGCAAAAGGAGCCCAAGCGTCCTATTCGACTCTCCGTCACTGTTCTTGACGATATTCTGAAAACCTTTCATCCCCCAGATGGTACGTGCTTCTCTCTACAGGCTCGGAAAAGGAATGGTTAGCCCGGATTATTTCGCAGTGCGACGCGAACTCGGTTTCTAAATCGGAACTACGCGCCTTTGCTTATCGTTCATCAAAACAGGTGTAAAATATTCGGGTTAGCGATCTGTCAATGGGTGACTCTCAACGCGATTCATGGAGGGATTTGCCGCCCTACCAGGATTCTGGATGAGGCTGGCAGTCGTTGTTCCAGTTCCGGGCGGACCTGCGCAGGTCAGTCAGATCCAATCGTTTCACGAAAGCTACATGCCCATCACAAAAAAGCATGTTATATCCATTTCCGTGCCGGGGTGGGAGAAGCTCCTTGTTAATGTCCCCTGCCCGCCCCCCGACTACCCGAAAAAGACCCATCAATCCCATAAGGCCATCCTGGTAATCATTATATTCTCTCGCATCCGCAACGGTGTACATTTCGCTGGGTCGAACGACCTTCGCCACTGATATGGGTGGCAAAGTATAACCCGGAAGTCCGGCGCCAGCGCCCCCGAGCCCCAACGTGGTTGTGAACCAGGGCTCGGGGAGAAGGCCGGAGGTATCGGTGCCAAAGCTGTTGTATCCGTAAGCGGTTCGGATCTCACCGCCCATGAACTCGGCAGATCTTTTGAGTGCGGGGCACCAGAACATTTGATTGGACTGGCCTCGGAAGTTCGTTGTTGAGAGGCTATCGGTCCAGTAAAGATTCCCCGGCCTGGGACTTCGTTGATAAAGACTATCGTTGGTCAATGACAATTATTGTTTTCCGGCAGCGGCAATTAAAACTTTCCAGTGATTCCTTCATTGTTTGAATTAATTGAGTTGCCCTTCGGTGGAACGGAGTCTTTGGAGCGTCGTAATTCTCGTAGTAGGGGTAGCAGCCATAGGTGTCGGTGTACAAGATCATGGAAATTCCGATCTGACGGAGATTGTTTTTGCACTTAACCGAGAATGCGCTGGCTTTGGCTCGACCGAGCGCAGGCAAAAGCAGCGAGGCAAGCAAAGCAATAATGGCAATGACGACCAGCAACTCGATGAGTGTAAATGCCTTGATGCACCAAACTGGATTCGAAAAGTCGCGAGGATGCCTGCGGAAATCCGGGACGTTCATAGGGTTTTATTAGCTTAACTTCATGTTAAGAAAAGGTCAATAAATCCGTCTCTGCGATTCTGCATAGTATTCCTCAAGTTATTCAAGTCATTCGATTATCTGGGCTTGGGCAGATCCCTGGTCTCGCCATGCCCGGAGGGCGAGAAAAAAAAGACTGCCCAAAAGCAGATACCACGCTACCGCCTGCAAGGTCCGTTCTGCCGCAGCGGCACTGGTAGGGAACGGGCCGCTGGGCCGTTCCTTCGCACGCAATGGAACTGATCGATTACCTGGCGGGTTCGAACGGCCTCCAGGGGTTCGTTGCCACGAATGGAGGGCATCCAAATG
>JAQGOX010000150.1 GCA_028293365.1 Verrucomicrobiales bacterium
GAATGCAAATGTCTATAACGACAAGCATTGAATGGGATCGGGAGAGATTTTTAATCGGAAATTGGTAAGAACTCACAAGGAAATATGATCAAATCATTAAGGAACACAGCTGCGATTCTGGCCGGAATCACGTCCTTCGCGACGGTAGCATCAGCCGGAATAGTCTACGATAATTCCACAACCTATTTGGGAAGTTTTACCGATTTAGGCAACGTCGAAGCCGGTGATGAAATCAACATCACAAGCACAGCTCGCACGATGACTGATTTCTCGTTCGAGTACTACCTTTCTCCAGGATCGAGCGGCAATGAAACAGCGCAGCTGTTTATTCGAGCACGGGACGGCAGTGGTGGCCTCACTCCGGGCACGATCCTTTATGATAGCGGCACCATTCCTTTGGCCGGCTTACAAACCGCGCAGGGGTTTGGAACGATTTCCGCCACGGGAACTTCAGTAGCTTTGCCGGCGAATGGCAACTTGGTTTGGACCGTGAAATTCGGCGGTATCGAAGGCACTCCAGGGGCTGTTGGTGGAGAACACGCGGGTTTACTTTATTACAATCCTCCGACCGTCGGTTCCAGCTTTGATGATTATTGGCTGAACAACGGCAGCGGATTTCAATTAGTTGATTCCTCCGGAATTGTTGACAATTTCGCGGCCCGCGTCACTGCAGTGCCAGAACCGAGCACGATTGCATTAATACTCGCCGGAGCCGGTGCGCTTGGAGCAGCTCGTCTTCGCCGCAGAAGCTAACCAGTAAGATAGATTTACGAAAACGCGAGCCAACTGGCTCGCGTTTTTTGTTTTCCGAAAGTTAAATCAACGGTCGGGAATATCGCCGAACCTGAATGCACGTTTCCTGAATTCGATCAGGCTTAAAGGTCCAAAGAAATGGACTAAATGTAGTTCCTCTGCAACATCGCAGCCGCCGCAGGATCAAGCAGTTCTTTGCGACGAATCTCTTCAAAACGAGAAAGAAGGTCATCAACCCGCACTCGTTTACGCTCGGCCCCTGTTAGGTCGTGCAAAAGCTTGCCCCGGTGCATCATAATTATCCTGTCGCCAAGGTTAACGGCCTGTTGCATGGAATGGGTTACCATCAGGACCGTAAGATTATCACGAGTAATAATTTCGTGACTGAGCTGAATGACTTGATCCGCGCTTTTAGGATCGAGTGCCGCAGTATGTTCGTCCAGCAGAAGCAATTCCGGTTTCAGCCAGGAAGCCATCAGCAAAGTAAGCGCCTGCCGCTGCCCTCCGGAAAGTGAACCGATGGCATTGTTGAGGCGATCTTCGAGACCCATATTCAGCGTGCGTATTCGCCCCCGCATCTGATCCATTAAATCTTTATTCAGATTCCAGCCGAGGCCTCGAGGAAGCCCACGACGCGAAGCCAGGGCAAGATTCTCCGCAATCGACATAGTCGGAGCAGTTCCACTAAAAGGGTTCTGGAAGACCCGTCCAATCAGCGTTGCGCGCCGATGCTCCGGCCATCTCGTTATGTCGGTGTTTGAGAGGGTGATCCTGCCGGTGTCGACTAAAAATGTACCTGCAACCGCATTGAGCATTGTCGATTTCCCGGAACCATTTGTTCCGATGATAATGACAAATGACCCTTTTTGCATTGAGAAGCTTACATCCTGAAGCGCACGCACTTCGTTCACACTGTGTGGATGAAACGTTTTCGAAATATTCTTGATCTCGAGCATTATTTCACAGCCTTTCGCATTTTACCGCGCAAAAGATTTGGAAGAATTAAAGCAGCGAAAACAAACAGCGCCGTAATCAATTTCAAATCGTTTGGGTTCAGCCCCCAACGCAAGGCGATCGCGACCAGCAAACGAAATAAGATAGAACCCATGATGGCACCTGTTATTAACAAACCGAGGCTTTGAGAACCGACTAGTGCCTCTCCGATTATGACACTTGCCAAACCCCAAACGACCATCCCGATCCCCATTTGAACATCCGCGAAGCCTTGGTATTGGGCCAGTAAAGCACCGGAAAGTGCGATCAGTCCGTTCGAAAGCGCCAGGCCAAGGATTATCATGCCATCGACGTTGGCCCCAAGGGCCCGAATCATTTGCGGATTATCTCCCGTGGCTCTCATCGCTGTCCCGAGATTGGTGCGAAAGAAGAAATAAAGGAGAACAGACACGACGGTGACGAACAGAAACGAAGCACCCACCACGAAAAAGTCCTGTTGATTCAGCTCCCATCCCAAGAAGTTCAAACGGGTGGAAGTTTTGACAAATTTTGCGCCAATTTCCTCAGCAATTGAAGGGAGCGTTCTCGCGGAAAGCAGCGGCACATTACTCTTCCCCATCACGTGGAGATTCACCGAATAGAGCGCGGTCATCACCAGAATACCTGACAATAACCCGTGCAGCTTAAACTTGGTATGCAGAACACCCGTGGTGGCACCTGCGAGGCCGCCACCCACAAAGCCGGCAACGGTCGCAATGATCGGGTGAATTCCTTTCACAAGCATCACCGCGCAAATGGCAGCACCCAACGTGATTGAGCCTTCAGTGGTGATGTCCGGAAAATGAAAGATTCGAAAACTGATGTAAACACCCAGGGCAAGCAGGGAGAGAATCAGTCCGAGGGCAAACGCGCTGGTCAGAAGATTCATATAATCAGTTTGCCGGAATCCGGAGAGGTCCTACCCAACACGCACCTCGAAGTAACTCGGTCTGCCCAACCCCTTCCAGTTCGCGATCATCAGCCAGTAAATGAATAACGCTCTGCAGTGTCTCCGTCTCGAAGAGTGAATTCATCGTTTGATTCAGTTCAATTCGCCCCCGTTGTAAAGGACGATATGGAAAAACTGCGGCATGAAAATGACCCTGAAGGGAAGTTCCCGGCTTAAGCGCGCGAAGCATTGCCTGGAAAGGAAGATCCGTGCGGCGGGACGCCACGCCCACAATCACACATAAAGAGCGATCGAACGCACGCTCCGCCGTAAAAGAGATCCATTCCCGGACGGCGGGAAATGCAAACGGACCTCCCGCAGATTCCACAGCGACGGGCGATCTCTTTAGCATCGCTCCGACCAGGCCGGCGTTTTCTGTAACTATGACCAGGCCCACAGAATCTGCGGAGGTAGTTTCCAGCGCAAATTCAACAATCTCCGACAGGCTGCTCACGCCAGGGGCTTCAGTTTTCGCGTCAAAGCGAATTAAATCCGTAAACTCACCCCGCCAGGATAATCCGTAAAGAACATCCAATTCAGGGACTAATAGCCCCTCCGAAATTACATAGTCAGGCACATTGGTTCCGTCAGTCGGAAGATAGGTCGCTATGCCGGAGACTGCCATGAATTCGCCGAATCGGGTGCGCGAATCATCGAAACCGGATCCGAATGCCCCGATACCAAGGCCAAAAGTCGAGTCCGGGAAAGACACCTTTCGGCAATCCGCTTCCGTGAAATTCGCAGTCGAAAGCTTCAGCGGGTTTCCAACCATACTTACATCGAGGCGACCGCTGTCCGAATCGTGATAGACGTGGTAAACAGTAGTCTCCTTCTCAACCCGGCGTGGATCGCTTAATTGGCCTTCCAAATCTCCGATGACTGGGTCGGGCACAACGAAACTGGACAAACCAGCCAACTCCAGAATTGCTAAAGCCCCTTCAGACGGGCTCGAAATCCCGAGACTCCCCTTTATCTCCCGGAGCTGTTTAAAAAACTTCAGGAGCACCCGAATCCCCGCCGAACTTAGGTAGGACATGTCGGCCATATTCAGAATGAGATTATGGGTGCCCTGCCTTATTGCCTCATCGATCGCGGTGGCCAGGTGGTCAGACCAATATGCATCAAGCCGCCCCGAAAGCTTGAGTTCAATGATGTTTCCAATTTGTTTTTTTGCAACTTCCATAAGCGGAGCGTGGACTGATCTAATCCTAACTGCCCCTCACATAGCAAGGCCCGCTTTGCAATCAATCGCTTGGAACTCAACGGTGGCGGCCCAAACTGGTCTGCTCGAAAACAGAAGCCGGAATGCTATTTGATGACGTCGATTCCAATAATACAAACGTCGTCTGCGAATTCGGAGCCTCCCGACCACTCCTTCAGCAGAATCAAAAGTGTGTCGAAGAGTGTAGCAGTTGGAAGTTCGGCTCGGCGTTCAATTTCTTCAGCAAGCCATTCCGGCGACAACAGCTCACCGTCCCGCTCAACATCGAAAAAACCATCAGTGAAAAGGATAATTGTGTCGCCAGGTTGAACCGAACAACGGGAGCAACTATAGGTGGGGGCATCAAACAGACCAAGCGCGGGGTCGGACTTGCGGTGGGTGTTGCAGAGAAATTCTGCCTTGCGACTCTCCCGGTGGAGAATCATGGGCCGTGGATGTCCCGCATTCGCGAACGTAACGTCATGAGTGGTAAGATCGATTATCAGGTAAAATGCCGTCGTGAAAAGTGGAGTGCCGCTCTGTTTGAGGATCGCACGGAGATCCTTGTTAACCTGGCCAAGGAGTTCACCCGGATCGGTCGCTTCAGGAGTTAATTCTTCGACCAGAGCCCGAACGATTGCTGTTACAAGAGCCGAGCGGACTCCGTGCCCCATGACATCACAAATAAAAATGCCGGCCTTCGTATCCGATAGGGCGCGCACATTGAAAAAATCACCCCCGACAGCGCCGGTGGGGAAATAGCGATGCACAAACCGAAGGGCACTTTCCTCGACCGGAACTGATTTCGGAAAACTCGGATATTGTTGGGGAAGAAAGGCTTGTTGGATCTCCCGAGCCATTCGGAGGTCTTCCTCCATTTGATCGTTGCGCAATCGCAATTCCTCGCGGCTTCGGGTCAATTCGATGGTGGCCTTTTTGACCGTTTCCTCGGCACGCCGACGTTCAGTTATATCCCAAAAAATACCCTGCAAACCGATGATTTGTCCCTTGGCGTCATAAAGGGGAGTTTTGACCACGTTGACGTAAATTTTTTCTCCTCCCGGTAGCTGATGCTCCTCGATCGTCTCGAACAGCTTCCCAGTCTCCATGATGGACTGGTCATCTTTTTGATATTTTGCGGCCAGTGTGGCCGGAAAGAAATCGAAGTCGGTCTTGCCCAGAATCTCCTCAAGGGGACGGCCCAGCGTTCGGCAAAAAAGCTGATTTGCAAATGTAAATTGCTCGGAAAGATCTTTGCGAAAAATATTCTGTGGCAGATTTTCGACCAGCGAATGATAGAGGGCTTCCGAATTACGAACTTTCTCTTCGGAACGTTTGCGTTCAGTGATGTTTTCTACCGTTCCTTCGTAAAATTGAAGATTTCCACTGGGGCTGCGAACCGCGCGGACATTCTCAGAGATCCAAATAATGGTTCCATCTTTCTGAAAAACCTGAGACTCGAAATCGGTAACGACATCGTGTTTCTCCATCAATTCGATGAATTGAGCCCGTCGGGTGGGCTCGACATAGAGCTTGCGACCGATATCGGTGACGCTCGCTATCAAGTCCTGCGCCGAAGTATAACCGTAAATTCGAGCCAGGGCTTTGTTGGCACTGATGTACTTTCCATCGGGAGTTGTTTGAAAAATCCCTTCGACGGTGTTCTCGAAAATGTTTCGATAGGTCTCCTGCGTTTGCACCAGGGCCACTTCGACGCGCTTACGTTCAATGGCATATCGAATCGATCGCACCAAAAGATGGCGATCGATTTCGCCCTTTACCAAATAGTCCTGGGCGCCTTCGTGGACGGCTCTGACTGCAAGCTCCTCGTCGTCGAGGCCGCTCAGCACGATAATTGGAATGTTCGGAGTGACCGCTCGGGCCTTCATGAAGCTTTCCAGTCCTTGTGAAGCGGAAAGAGCCAGATCGAGAAGAATTATATCGATTTGACCGCGCAATGCGCCTTCAAGTCCGGTGTTGAGAGAATCTGCCCACTCTACCACAAACTTTGTCCCTTTGGCAGGCGCGAGCATTTCGCGCATCAAGTGGGCGTACGTAGGGATATCAGCAATTAACAAGACTCGCACATCACTCGCACGCGTCGGCAGCGCAACGAGTTCCCTATTTGGAGAATCAGGCCGGGTCGGTCCAATTTGACGAGTTGTGTTCATGACACGGCGCAGATATGAGATCCGCATAGAAGTCTGACAGAAGCGTCTAGGGGTGCAAGACAACTTGCAGAAAGAACGTCACCGAAAAATCAAAGCGGGCACCCTGTGGTGCCCGCCAACCCAAACAACCAAACCACAATTCCGCAATACAGTTACGGAAAAGGTGTGAGCCTCCGCTCCCTTTAGAACAAACCATCAACCACTACGGTATTGAGACGTGAACCACGCGGAAATGTTCAATCCTTTTTGAGGAAACAATTTGATTCTCGGGGTCGCGACGGTTCACATGTGGAACTAACGTTGCCGGACACAATCCAAAACAATGCGCCCCAGGCGCTACAATTCAGCAAACCCTTACGGTTGAGCAAATTCCAGCCAGAACCTGCTCCCCGCACCCGGTTCTGATTCAACTCCGCATGCTCCTCCCATCCGTTGCATTGCGCGTGCCACGATCGCAAGACCGATCCCGGTCCCTTCATACCGCTCATAGTTCGCGCCTCGTTCAAATATTCCGAAAACTTTTTGATGAGCTTCCGCGGGAATTCCAACCCCACGATCTTCAATCCAGATGCGAACACGTGGAAGGTTCCCTTCCGGAACGGTCTCGCTGGAAACCTCGTCGGCAGACGACCCGCTATCAGCAGTGCTGACACCATAACGTGCGGGGTTGAACGGCAAAGGATGAGATTGTGGAATAGCCGACGCATCGACCAGTTCCGTACGAACGGTGATATGCGGTTTCATTCCGGTTTCCACAAACTTCAACGCATTTTCCATAATATTGGAGAGGCATTGTTGCAGCAGTGTGCGTTGAGCCAGAACATCATGTAACGGATCCTGAATGATCAGGGAGTCGCGCAATAAAGGTGGAGCAAGCGCGATTACCTCCGCAAGAACCTGATGAATCTCCACAGGCGTTAGTTCGATTTCCTGACGGGAGATTTTCGAAAACTGGAGAAGATCCCGAGTTAGAACATCCAGTCGGCGACAAGCCCGGGAGAGCCGGCTGATAACTGAATTCGCTTCCGCCGGCAAGGCGGCAGAATAGTCTTCGACCAATATTTCGCAATAACCCGTCAATGCGCGAATCGGTGCTCGAAGATCGTGTGCCACGGTATAGGAAAAAGTCTCCAATTCGGCGATAATCTCCTTAAGCTTCGAAGTTCGTTCGGCGACTTTTTTTTCCAGTTCCTGCGCGTGTTCGCTCAGCGCCTGTTGAGCATCGCGCAATGCCAAATCGGTAAATTCCCGATTCAATGCAACGGCGAGGTATTCGGCTATGGTTGAAAGAAGATCCAGCTCTTCGGAAGAGATAGTCTCCCGGCTTCGAGTCGCGAAACACAGGGTGCCAATTTTTCGATCCCCCTCAATCAGGGAAAGAAGCGCGTAGGCGTGTATTCCAATCTCACGTGGGATGCGCAAATGGTCTCCCGTCGTACTTTGAATATGCTCGATCGCCAAACTTTTCCCTGAGTCTGACCCGAGATTATAAAACGCTTCCCGGGCAGCAGATGTGGAAAGAAGGTTTTCCACATCGGGCGAAATTCCGCCTGCGGCATGAAGTTTGATAGATTCACCCCGATCATTCGACAAATAAAGGAAATAGGTGTCGAAATCCAAATGCTCGGCGACTTTGAAAAAAAGCTCCCTTATTATCCGGCGCGGGTCTTTCGCTTTGAGCAAATGTGCCAGCGCCCATGATAGGATTTTATCCCGATCATGCTGGTGGCCCAATACAGCCGCTTGAAATTCCCGTTGGGTAACATCTTCAATCACGACAATAATGCCATTGATTTGCTGGCCCAGGACCAGCGGTGCAATGCGGGCCGTTTGAAGCATATGCCGATAGCCCGATTCAGGAATGGATGGAGCTAACGGTAGAAGGTATCCATGCAAACCCGTCGCAAGAACGTTCACTTCACCCATCAGCGCACGGTGAAATCGTCCTGCGAGCCTCCTTTCGATCAAATCGGGGTACAGTTCGAGCAGTTTCTGGCCGATCGCCGATTCGGCCACCAAACCACTATGCGCTTCCATCCAGTGATTCCAGGTTCGAATTCGCAGCTCGGAATCCGTGGTAATAACTCCATAGGGCGCAAATTCCTGGATCCATGCCAGCATTGCTTCTTGCTGGAGGGAAATTTGGTCGGTAGTTGACATTCCGTGAGATTGCAAAACTAAGCGAGCTGCCGCTCTTCCCATTTTTTTAGTTCAATCAGCAATCGATCCAGAGATTTAACTCCGAGAATTATCACCAGATATCCGCTGACATCGTTTGTCCGCATGTGAAAGCGGGTGTGAATCATCAGGGCATAATTTAGCTCACAGCCCTCAATTGCGATAAGCTTGAGTACCTCAGAGACGGAGGCAATTTGAAGACGGGGAACCGTAAAGGTCACCTGCACCTGGAGCAGATTTCCGAAGACCCCCAGGCAGGCGTTGAGCACTATATTTCCAACCTCGGTGATCACTTCCCTTGCAGCGCCGTCGAAAATCTGAACTTCGGGTCTATTGGTCAAAACTCGATTTAACAATAGGGCGGCTTCCCGATCCAAAATGAGGATGGCGTTGCCGGCGATTGATCCGGCAAAAAGCTGATTCACACTGGCAACCTCGCTCGCGATAACTTTCTGCAAAAGTGGTGAAATCTGGTGAATCGGGTGAATCACCACGTTCGGAACTTCCAGGGAGATTCGATGACCCGTTAAATCCGAAAGAGCTCCGGCAGCGCGGGCATAGCCGATATTAATGAGCTCGGTCAAGGCATCTGTTTGACTGGAAGTTAATTCCATGCGTCACCTCCCGAAAGGACCGTGCCCAGGATCGAAGCCATATCTTCCTTTTTTAACGGCTTGTTGACTATGGCCGCCGCGCCTCCGGCACGCACCTGCTCTCGCGTCGATTTCTGGATATCCGCCGTGGCGATAATGACCGGCAGCCTGGGATTTAATTCTTTGAATTTAGCTAACACCTCCAAGCCGTACATTCCATGCATTACCATATCCAGCACGATTAAATCATGCTGGTTAATGACATATCGCTCCAATGCCGTAGCGCCATCTTCGGCCTCTTCGACCGAATGCCCGAGTTCTTCAAGAATCTGCCGTGTCATTCGACGCGCAAGGCCTGAATCGTCCACAATTAGAATCTTCGCACTCATATAAACTTCATTATTCCTTCAGCCATGGTTTGAAGCGAAAAGGAGGCATCACTTAACCCGGCCTCGGCCACAGAACGAGGCATTCCGTATATAATGCAGCTCGATTCTGATTCAGTAATTACCCTCCCTCCCTGCGCCTTTATCCAGGCAGATCCTTGCTTGCCATCATCCCCCATTCCCGTCATCACCACCCCCAACACCTTCTCGCGCAACTCTTCAGCAGCGGATTGAAATAAAACGTCCACCGATGGGCGATGCGGTTTCTCAATCGGTTGAGTTGCTAATACCGCGAAAATACTACCATTGCCATTCCGCTTGAGCAATAAGTGTCGGCCCGCTGGAGCCAGCAATGCCATGCCTGGCCGAAGAAAATCCCCTTCTCGAGCTTCCGTAACTTTCAATTTGGACAATTCATTTAAGTGCTCCGCAAATAATGCCGTATACCCGACCGGCATATGCAGGACCATAGCGATTGGAACCGGAAAGTCAGCGGGAAATTGCGGCAGCAAATACCGCAACGCCTGAGGTCCACCGGTCGAAATCCCCAAAACGACAACTTCTACCTTCAACGGATGTGGACGGTAGACCGTCGGGACCGATACCGCAGACGCGGGATGCAGCTTTTCGACAGGTGCTCGCGCTGCTGTCTTTACTTTTTCGATCAGCTCATCGCGAATGTTTAATAATTCATCAGTGGCCAGGGCGGTCGGCTTTTGCACGAAATCGACGGCGCCCGCTTCGATCGCTTCGAGGACGCGCGGTCCATCCTCGGCCGAAGCCGAAAGGATTAAAATAGAGACAGGTTTACGAGCCATTTGAGCCCGAACAAATCCAACGCCATCGAGTCGAGGCATCACCATGTCGCAAGTGACCACATCCGGGTTTAATTCGGCGACCATTTCCAACGCCTCCTCTCCATCCCGCGCCATCCCAACAACTTGAATAAATGGGCTGCGCCCAAGCATCTCCCGAACAACTTTCCGCACGAAAGCCGAATCATCGACAATCAAAGTTCGAATAAGAGTCGTCATGGGTACATTTCTAAATTCGCACGTAAACAAACGTTTCCGATATTTCGCGAAGTTCGAAATCACCAGTCAGTTTCAACAGTGATTCAGCAGCCCCCACGAAAAGATGACTGTTGACCGGCATGCGGGAAGCAAACGCCGCAAGCGTCTGACGAATCGCATGCGCGGAAAAGTAAATAAAAACATTTCGACAAAAGACGGCGTTCGATCGAGCCAGCGAACTGAATTCTTCAGTAGCCAACAAATTTGCGCGCTGGAATTTCACGCGCTTCGCAATCGCTTCGCTAATCCGCCAGCCTCCGTCCGTCGGAATAAAGTATTTTTCGCGCAGACCCGGGGGCGTCTGGCGGAAGGCCTTCTCCCGATAGACCCCGGCTTGTGCCTTTTCCAAAGCGCTGGGGCTTGCATCGCTTGCGTAGATTTCGATCGGATGCTCAGCCAATCCCGCCTCTAAAAGTGCCATTACAATACTGTAAGGTTCCTCCCCTGAGGCACAGGCCGCGCTCCAGATGCGGAAAGGAATGGAATGTCGACGAAACCATTGAGGAATAAGGACATCAACCAAAAGCTTAATTTGGCTTACTTCCCGGCAGAAATAGGTTTCCTGAACAGAAAGTGCCTCTGCTACTTGAATCCAATCCTCGACGCCGTTATCGTTGTATTTCAGAATGTAATAATAATCCAGGAACGAGCGGCAATCACGTTGCCGAGCCAGCGGCTCCAACTTTTCCAGCAATAAATCGCAACGATCCGACTCGAAGAATATTCCGGTCCTCTCGTGCACAATATCGCGCAAAAGAATTGGCAGGCCGGCTGGAACGAACAGCGGCTTCCGCAGGCCTTCATTAGACATACTTTGAACGAAACACTAAGGACCGGTCTTCTGGGGTGCTTCTCCGGTAACGTTGGAAGGTTCTTTGCCTTTAGTTTTTAAACTCCTTGTCGAAACTCTCGATGTTCCCTTTCCAGTAGATCCAAGTTGCGCTGCGTTAATGGATTTGTGGATGGCATTAGCATCTGTGAGGTTCGTCTTCGATATTTCGCGGATCTCCTGGATTTTGTTCACAACCCTATCGGCGGCGGCCGAATGTTCCTGATTTGCTGACGTGATCAGCTTGATCTGTTTCGAAACGTTGGAACTGGCCGTTGTAATCTCCTTGACCGCGCGAGCCTGCTCTTCCATCGCCCGGGAAGCCTGGCTGGTTTGCTGGCGCAGGTTGTCGGCGGCACTGGTTATCTCCTGACTACTACGAGTTTGCTCCACCATCGATTTGCTAATGCCGGCGATCTGCGCCGAAAGGCGCTCACTTTCACGCGATACCTGCTGCGTTGCGGTTGCCTGCTCACTCAGGGCACGAGCCGTCGATGAAGCTCCCAGTCGCATCGCGTTGACAGCCTGTACAATTTGAGTCGCTCCGGCAGCCTGTTCGGTCATTGCCTTGCGAAGCTGTCCCGCACTGCTGGTGGTGCTCTGCGCCGCCTTCATGATCTCACGCGCTGCGCGACCTTGCTCGTTCATCGCTTGCGAAACTTCTTTTGCGCCCTTTCGCATATGCGCGGTTGCCTGAACAATCTGAGCGGTTCCCCTGGCCTGCTCTGCCGCGCCGGTGGCAATTTGGCGCGACTGCGTCGCGGTCACCGAAATCGAGTCAGCCACGGTCTTCACGGCGACGATCTGTTCTTCCATGGCGCGACTTATCTGACTCACCAAAGCAGAGCTTTCATTAACGCCATTCAAAATCGTTTTTAAACCAGTCAAACCAGCTTCAGATTGTCGATTACTTTCCTCGGCTATACGCGCGCCCTGATTGGCAGACTCGGTAGCCTCGCGCGTGAAGTTCTCCAATCCACGAACGATTTCAGTAATATCAGAAGTTGCTTTAGCACAACGGTCCGCCAGATTTCGAATCTCCTCCGCAACAACCGCAAATCCACGTCCGGCATCTCCAGCGCGCGCAGCCTCAATGGAGGCGTTCAAAGACAATAGATTCGTACGCTCAGCAATGATGTTAATCGTCCCCACAATTCCCGCGATGTCACTGGTGCGTTTGTTCAACTCACGCATTACTGTGGTTGATTGGTTCATCGCCGTGGCAACGCGCCCAATTCCCTCGATCGATTTTTGAATCGTCTGACCTCCCTCATCCGCCTGGCGCGATACTCGTCGGGCGATTTCATCCGTGCGCTTCACCAGTTCGTTCACTGAACGGCTCGACCGATCCAATTCGGTCGCACTTGAAGCGGCATCTCCGGCCACTTGCGTAATTTTTTCGCTATTCTGCGCCACTCCCTGGATCGATCGAGCCATTTCCTCGATCGAGGTCGCAGTCTCTTCCACTGAAGTCGCCAGACTTTCGGACATTCCGGAGACTTCCTCAATAGAGGCCGCCATCTCATTGATCGCGGAAGCGGTTTCCTCCGCGGCAATGGTGAGATCATCCGAAGTTGCAGAGACGCTCGTAATTGACCGGCTCATCTGTTCTATGGAGGTTGCGGTTTGAGTGATCGAGGTCGCAAGGTCTTCACTATCCTTGTTAACCCGCCGAACCGATGCCGCCACCTGGACCATCGCGGTGGTGACCTCCTGGGCAGACGTCGCCATTTCCTGAGTATTAGCGGTCACGCTTTGAATCGATGCGGAAACCGCTTTCACTGAAGCGGTTGTCTGAGCCGCGGCAGTTACAAGTTCAACCGTATTTGCGGTAACCTGTTCAATCGATGCAGCCATCTCGTTGATCGAAGAAACCATCTGTTCAGTCGAAGCCGCAACTGAGACGGCCTGGATGGCCGTTTCTTTGAGTGATGTGCCGAGTCGAGTAGTTTCATGGGTCGCTTCATCCAACGCGCGGTTGCCCGATTCCAATCCGGCAGTCACACGCGCTATGATGGTCGAAACTTCAGCCTCGGACGAAGCCTCGGAATTGGATTTCGGAGGGGTCAGATTCGACGTATGACTTCCGTTTTCAGGTGATTTTTGCATGAGCATAAAGAGGTGAGATTTGATCTGACTTCGGTTGTGCGGCAAGCGGAGGAAGAGCCTGCGTATGGGGAAGCTCGAGCGCCTGAGGTTCAATTGCCTCGAGATTCAACACTTTATCAAGATCCAGTAAAAGGACGAGTCGATCACCAACGGTGGCAGCAGCTTTTAAATAATTACCGTTAACGCCAGTCAAAGTCTCTTCGATCGCACGCATCGTATCCTTGGACATATTTCGGAATTCCCGGGCGCTATCGACGACAAGCCCGACAACCCGGTTTTGAACTTTCACAAAAATTATCCGCGTACGGATGGTCGGTTGCGTTCGTGGAAAACCAAATCGGCTGCGTAAGTTTAAAGCCGGGATAACCTGTCCGCGAGAAAAAACAACCCCGTCAACGGCAGGGTTCGCATTCGGCACAAGCGTTACCTGTTCGAGCATGTCAATATGCTGAACGTCCGCACTGTTGACGGCATAGGTCGTGCCGGCAACTTCAAAAAGGACAAATGTTACGGGATTAGGACTCATATCAATTGTGTGCGGCCGACCGAATCAATTGCTGTTCGAGCTCACCGGTACTGTGAGGCCGAACCGGACCGCTTGTCAAAACCGCCCCGTCCAGAATTAAAACCGGCCGGCCGTCGCCCAATTCCGTTGCGCCGACGATTCCGGGAACCTGGACTAAGGGATCCCTAATCGCGCGCACGACCACCTCACGCTGGCCGTGCACCTGCTCAACCATCAAACCTGAACTCCCTCTTTCGGACCGTAAAACTAAAAGGGTCATTCGAGGCCTCGCCGTACCTGGCAAATGAAAGAACGAAGAGAGTCGAATGATGGGAAGCACGCCTGATCGATATGGAACCACTTCGACCTGGTTAATTATTTTGATTTGTTCTTCAGTAACCTGAAGGACTTCGGTGACAAAATTCTGGGGAATCGCACACAGTTGACCGGCGGCAGAAACAATAAAAGTTTCCGCGATCGCCAGGGTCAATGGAAGACGAAGCGTAAACTGAGTACTGCGTCCATTTTCTGTTTCCAAACTGATACTGCCACCCAGCTCTCGAACCGTGTCGTTGACGACTGCCATGCCGACACCGCGCCCGGACGCGCGATCCGCGCTGTCCCGGGTCGAAAACCCGGGAGAACAGAGGATCCGCAATAGGCCAGCTTCATCCAGGGTTTGCGGGATTTGCATTCCAAGGGAGACCGCGCGTTTTAATACTTCATTTCGATCGATACCCCGCCCGTCATCGCGCACCTGAATTATTACGGAATCACCGCGAGCCGACGCGCTCAAAAGTATGGTCGCTTCGGAAGGCTTCCCCACCGCAATCCGCTCTTCTGCGGTCTCGATGCCATGACTGAATGCATTCCGAACCAAATGCAGCAAAGGATCCTTCAAACGTTCAATCAAGTATTTATCAAGCTCGGTTTGCTGCCCCTTTAGCTCAATGCGCGCTTTTTTGCTCGATTCACGAGCGAGATCCCTCACCACAAATGGCATCCGGGCAAATATTTCGGCGACCGAAACAAGGCGGACGCGCATGATCGCCTCACGCAGCTCTTTCACCGAACGGCCCAGAGCCAGATTTACTTCCTGAAGAGTGCGAACATCCATCGAAACGGAACGTCTGGCAGATTGGCTGATTTGATCTTCGAATCGCGATCGCTGAATGACCAGTTCCCCGGTTATTCGCATCAAATCGTCCAATCGATTGAGGTCCACTCGAACCACATGGGATGGAGCGATGAAAGGACTGTTATCTTCCGCGCCTTCCATTCGTTTCGTCCCTGGGCCGGCTGTTTTTAAAGGCGCCTGATCCTGGTCCATCAGGTGCACCCTGACCCCATCGCTTTCCCAAGTCATTATATCTGCAGGGGTCTCGCGCATTGCCACCAGGAAATCGAAAGCAATCTTTCCCTCGCCGAACACGCGGGGCACCGCACTCAGAATCTCGCCAGCCTTACCCAGGTGAGCTCGCACTGAGGTGACGTTCACCCCGCGTTCATCAAGCTCTTTCGTGGGAACAAACGTGCATTGCCAAACCAGCAATCCTCGCGACCGCGCTTCGTCGATTTTGATATTGTGACCAGCATCAACGGAGGAGGAAACCGGTGCAGCTTGAGCAATGACCTTCTTTTCGCAAATTCCGGCAATCTGTCGTAACAGTGCATCGTGAGCCGGTAGCGGCTGTTGGGCTCGAAAAGCGCTCACGATCTGTTCCAATTTTTGGGTTGCTGCCATCAGCAGATCCAAACCTTTCGCGCTAATGCTCACCTTGCCCTGCGTCAGGTCTCGAAGAAATTCTTCAGTGGCGTGCGCGAGCTCTTCCGCCGGGCTGAGACCGACAATCGCCGAAATACCCTTAAAGGAATGGAAGTTTCGGAACAGCTCCTCGATAACCTTCGAGTCCGCCTGTGCTTTTCCGATCGAATGCTCGAGTGAAATCAGGGCATCGCGAATGTGCCTCAAATGCTCTTCACATTCGGCGTAAAAATCGTCGAGCAATTCGCGCTGCAATTCAGGTAAAACAATCGAGCTCAATAGTTTTTCTCTGTTTGCGAGCGCTCAGCAACTCGTCCCGAAACACCTATTTTCAAGGTATTCAGAATCGTTTTCAGAGCCTCCGCGCGAATTGGCTTCACAAGATAGTCAAAAGCGCCCAACTCCATCGCTCGCTTTTTGTCTTCCGTGTGATCCGATCCGCTTAAAACGATCACCGGAGGCAACGACTTAAACTCCTGACCTCGAATCCATGCTAATACATCAAAACCACTGAGAACAGGCATTTTGAGATCCAGGAAGATCAAATGCGGCAGTTCGAGACTGCTTTTTTTCGCCGCGGCCTTCCCCAGAAAGTCCACTGCGGCGGCTCCATCGACTGCATGTTCGAGATGGCATTCCGGAAATGTTTTACGAAGAACCCGGCGGAAAAAGAAAGCATCATCCTCTGAATCCTCCACTAAAAGCAGGCGCGGCGTGTCATTCACAAAATTTATTCCATGGTAGACGCAACCAATCCTGAAAATGGGTCGATAACTTCTTTGGCTCGCCAAACAATAGCGCCAGTATAGTATCGTACAAGCGCTTTCGCGCAAGTAACGCAAGCCAAAATCTTTATCGATCACATGACACCTGGATTTGAACGCGAAATGAGATTGACCCTCTGACTCAATACGGTACCTTTGATCCCGTCCACCTCCGCCCCAGGAATTTTATGGAGAAAAAAAACAAGAATACCTTGGCAGGCCCCGATAGCCGCCGCCAATTCATTAAAAAATCTGCTGCTGTAACTGCAGTCGCGGCCGTGAGCAACGTTTTAAAAACACCTGTTTACGGACAAAATCAGGCCCCTTCCACCGGCAAGGTGATCGGAGCAAATGACCGAATCGTCGTCGCTCACATCGGAACGGGCAGCCAGGGAATGGCCCATGTCCGTTCCCAGCATACCGATGCGACTGCAAACAACATCGCGCAGGTGGCTGCCTGCGACGTCTATCAAACAGCGCGCAACAACGCCAAAAGTGTTATCGGAGACGGTTGCGAGCTTTATGAGGATTATCGCAAGCTTCTCGAGCGAAAAGATATCGATGCCGTGACGATTGCAACGGTCGATCATTGGCACACTCAAATCTCTTTGGATGCCTTGCATTCGGGTAAACATGTCTATGTTGAAAAGCCCATGACCCGCTATTTGGGGGAGGCGTTCCAACTTCACGACGCCGTGAAAAGCACCGGCAAAATTCTGCAAGTGGGATCGCAGGGATGCTCCGATGCGAAGTGGCACAAAGCTGGGGAATTGATTCGTGGTGGAAGAATTGGACCGCTTGTGCTCGGGCAAAGCTCCTACATGCGCAATAGTCCAAAGGGTGAATGGAATTACACTATTCGGCCCGATGCAACCCCACAAACGATCGATTGGAAAATGTGGATGGGGCCTGTGCATAAGAAAATCGATTTCAATCCCGATCACTTTTTCCGCTGGCGCAAATATTATCCCTATTGTGCGGGCGTGCTCGGAGACCTGATCCCACATCGTCTTCATCCGCTTATGCTTGCGACCGGCAATCCTGAATTCCCAGTTCGCGTTGTCAGCATTGGGTCTCGCAAAATTCAAACGGACAAGAACACACCTGGCACGCCGATAAGGGATGTTGAAGAAAATATGCAAGTGGTGGCGGAATTTCCCAGCGGCCTCTCGCTCCTGATCATCAGCGGCACCGTAAACGAACAAGGCATCCAGGATATGATACGCGGTCAT
>JAQGOX010000189.1 GCA_028293365.1 Verrucomicrobiales bacterium
AAACGTTCCCAGTCACCATCGAGGGCGCCGGTCAGGACCACAGTACCAAGGGCGGCTCGCGCGACGTGGCCATGGCCTGTCTGCGCGCCATTTTCGGGCAGGAACCACCTCTAAATTGCCCCTACGATTTCTTTCTGGTGGGCGGGGCCAAGATGAGCTCTTCCAAAGGCGTCGGCGTTTCATCCCGTGGGATGGCGGACTTTCTCCCGGCAGAAGTGCTGCGTTTCCTGATGATCCGCACCACCCCAAAACACCATGTGAATTTTGATTCATCCGAAACACATGTGATCAAGGTGTTTAATGAATTCGATCGCTTGCACCAGCGCTATTTCCACGATCCCAAAGTCACAGCCGATGAAAAACGTATTTACGAATTATCCTGCCCGAAACCCGAAGGAGATTATTGGGTCGCGGAATTCCAACTCGTTACCGCACTGATCCAGATGCCGCATCTCGATGTCGTGCGCGAACTCGAGAAACGCAAAGGCACTCCCTTCACAGAACTCGATCGCAGACATTTGGACCTGCGCATCCGCGCCGCAAATTATTGGCTAACTCATTATGCAACCGAAGAAGAGAAAACCCGCTTGCAGGATACCTTGCCTGCTCGGGCTCAGGAGCTCACTGCGACGCAGCGCGGATTCCTACAAACACTCGCCCGTCTGCTTCCGGAAGCCAAATGGACCGGAGACGATCTGCAGGTTTGCATATTCAGCGCCGCGCGTCTCACCCCGATCGATCAGCCGAGTGCATTCAAAGCGATCTATCGCGTGCTGCTCGATCGCGAGGCCGGCCCAAAAGCTGGCAACCTCCTTTCATTCCTCGACCGCGATTTCGTCGTTCGCCGTTTCTCCGAACTCCTTATCGATCAACAAAAATTCTGGGAAGAAACGTCAATTACGGAAGCAGCCTTAAGAGAGTGGCTTACCAAAGAGAAAGCCAACGTCACCACCGCAGCCGCTCGGACCGAATCTCTTGCCAGCGGATTAAGCGTTGCAGAATTCAAGGTCGGAATGACCGATGGAAAAACGTATATCAGGCGCATTCGCCTCAACTCAGCCGATTCTTCGGAGAGCGCGATCCACGCGTGGCTGGCCAACCTGAGCCAGGAAATCGGATTGGCAATCCGTCCGGCGTAAATCCTGGGCGCAAGTAAAACGACTCAAATGGTCTATACTCGGCGCCCGCCTCACTCGGTTTCGCGCGCAGCAGACTCCACGCGATAAAGGTGCGTCATGGTCCGCAAATAGAGCGCTTTGCCCGAAACCGCGGGCGAAGCCATGAATTCGTCGTCCAACTTGTTAGTCGCCAGAATCTTCAATTCTCGTCCTGGCTTGATCACAGTGGCAAGACCGGCACGGTCGAAGAAATAGATGCGTCCGTCGGCGTAGATGGGTGAGGCAGCAAACTTTCCACCAATGCGTTCCGACCACACGACTTTACCCGTGGCCGCCTCCAGACAAGTGAGGAAAGCTTCGTCTGCGGCCGTATAGATCAATCCATCGACCAGAATCGGTGAGGAATATTTTCCCATATGGTTTTTCGCCCTCCAAACAATCCCGGTGTCGGTGATATCGCCCTGGCCATCGGTCTTTACCGCGAGCATTTCACTTTTTCCCATTCCCGTGAAGAAATAGGCGATGCCCTGGTCGAACACGGGACGAGGCGCCGTTGAAAAATCGGGATACCGAACCATCCAAAGCTCTTTCCCGGTGCGCGGGTCGTATCCATAGGCGGCCTTTGCGCCTGCGCTTAAGAGCAGCGGTTTGCCGTTTGCAGTCACGATCAGGGGAGTGCTGTGAGCCTTGCGCAAATCTCCCTCCCTCGCCATTTCACCGGGCGCATTTTCGTCGTTAAAGGCCACCGAACGTTTCGTGTTCCAGACGGTTTCACCGGTGTTCTTATCGAGAGCTACCAGGTATTGAAGGTCCGCGCCATCAAACGTGAGGATCACCAGATTCTCAAACGCAACCACGGAAGATGAGGGACCGCGGTAATGCCGACACCGCAGATCTGTCCGTTGCCAGAGGGTTTTCCCAGAACTGGTATCCAAACAGCCCGTGAACGCGCTTCCGAAATGAACATAAATCCGGCCTTTTTCGAGCACCGGTGTTGGTGTCGCATAACAGTTCATTCCCTTGCCATTGCCGAGCGGTTCCGGTTTGTCCGTGTGGAACACCTTCTCGTTGATAAGCATTTTGCCAGAGGTTTCGTCCACGCATATGACGTAGAGATCAGTACCTTCCTCGGTGGCCGTGGTCACCCATACCTTTCCATCGCGAATGACCGGAGTCGATTGCCCATGAAACGGAATTGGAGTCTTCCATTTGATGTGATTCGTTTCACTCCAATGAAGAGGCAGCCCAATAGCCTTGTCATCCCCCGGCGCTAAAACATGCCCATCGCCAAACGGCCCACGGAACTCCAACCAATCCGCACGCGCATCCAGTCCGTTTTGAACAATCAAGCACAACACGAGCAGGCCAAAAAAACGAGCAACGCTTTTGTAGTAACTGTGGAACAGACAACTAACATGGTTCATGGAACCAGTTGATAGTATGCTCGGTTAAGCAAGTCAATGCCGGGCTCAAAACGTATCTCAAATCAGAATAAGAACATTCAGGTTTTTGAAACGGGAAAATCCAGCGTCGAAGCTGGCCAGACGCATTCCAATGCGAGCCCGAGTGCGACTCATTCACATCTCGCAAGAGGCCGAAAACCCTGCGCGTCTGAGTCTCACCTTGAAAGCACATTGAAAATACTACTTTCGGCCCATGGCATGGAAGCAACTCTACGTGTTATTCCATCGTCCGATGCATGCATTTGCTATAAAATTTTTATCCTCGGGCGTATTGCGCACACTCTTCCTATTAACAGCGATCCAGGCATTGCGCGCGCAATCCGTCCCCTCGCTGGGCCTGGAATTCCATCCAGGAGTGAGCATTACAGGAACAGTAGGACGCGTTTACGCCATTCAATACACAAGTGACGCAGCACAAACAAATTCCTGGAAATCGCTCACGTTTTTGCAAGTGCCTGCCACAAATCATTTATGGATGGACACGACCAGGCCTGCCAACGCAAAGCGGTTTTACCGCGCACTCCTGCAGAATGCGCCGACGAACATGGTGTTCATTCCGCCGAACTCTTTCAAGCAGGGCAATCCAACCAACGAAATAAACGCGCAGCGTGACGAGGCTCCACAAAATGTCGTCACCATTTCCCAGGGATTCTGGATCGGCCAATTCGAGGTAACGCAAAAAGAGTATCTTGATCTCCTCGGTACCAATCCAAGTTCGATCACCGGCGATTTGAGTCGTCCCGTCGAAAGCGTAAGCTGGGAGGACGCAACGAATTATTGCGCGCGACTGACCGAGCGAGAGCTGGCCGCCGGGAGGATTCCCCTGGGCAGTCTCTATCGGCTTCCCACCGAGGCGGAATGGGAATATTCGGCCCGCGCCTGGACTTCGACTCAGTTTACCTATGGAGACGATCCCCAAGCAACCCGACTCACCAACTATGCCTGGTACGGAGACAATAGCGGGTTCCAGTCCCATCCAGTCGGAGAAAAACAGCCGAATCCATGGGGCTTGTACGACATGACCGGGAATGTCTGGGAATGGTGCCAAGATTGGTATGGAACCTACCCAGGCGGATTTCAAACGGATCCCCAGGGACCCGCAGCTTCAACTGGAACAGGATTGGGTTCTTATAAAGTGATGCGAGGTGGCGGTTTCGATTACGGAGCTCAGGACTGTCGGTCCACCCGCCGACTCATCTTCGCGCCAAACCTAACCGACTACGATCTGGGCTTTCGAGTGGTTCTTGCAGGGGACGGTCAGTAATGTAAGCGCGGTGATCCAGGCGGATTGTGGAGTGGGGAAATGCCACATTGGATGCGGCACGCTGGGGTATACAAATGATATTTTCGCGTAATGGGTTTTCCCAGGGTTCTTTCGCTGAGCGCGCGAAATAACCGCTGGGGCTTTATTTAACCATTCGACATTCGGCCATGGTTCTCTAGGGTGCGACGTTAGGTGAGCGACGTGACCCTAATCCTGGAGGCCATCGAAAGAGGCGAACCGAAGGCTGCTGAAGAGTTGCTGCCGCTGGTTTATGATGAACTACGGGCGCTCGCGGCCAATCGGCTCGCACGGGAGCAACCGGGGCAAACTCTGCAAGCGACCGCTTTGGTTCATGAAGCCTGGCTGCGATTGGTGCACTCCCCGGGTCAAAACTGGCGGAATCGGACACACTTTTTCCGGACGGCGGCCGAATGCATTCGACGCATTCTCATTGATAACGCGCGGCGCAAGCGCCAGGTCCGTCACGGCGGCGACCAGCAGCGAGTCACTCTGGAGGGACTCGAAATTGCCGAAAACCTCGATCCGCAGCGGTTGTTGCAAGTGAATGAGGCGTTGGACCGTTTAACGGCGCTGGACTCTACGAAAGCAGAAATCGTAAAGCTTCGGTTCTTCGTGGGATTGGAAAATAAGGAAATTGCGGAATTGCTCGGAATTTCGGAGCGCACGGTGGAGCGCGGATGGCGTTTCTCCAAGGCGTGGTTGCTGGCGGAATTTCATTCAGGTTGAAGCAGCCGCCTCGGCAATACGAAAAAAATCAGGGATCTGATGTCGGCTGTCGGCCGAAGA
>JAQGOX010000194.1 GCA_028293365.1 Verrucomicrobiales bacterium
AAATTCACGTCAATGAGTTCGATCGCAACATGCTCTCCGAATTGACGTGGAAAATCCGCCCCGATCCACTCTGCCGCCCTTGAGGCCGAACGGGTCGCTATCGGCTGAGCGGACGGCGGTTGGCTCGAATCGTTGTCACGCGCGGGTTCAACGGCCAGCTCTCCACTTTCCTTAACGATAAATTCGAATGGAATTCCCTGAAGTATCGCTCGATCTCTGGCGGTCTTGCATCCTTCGATGATGTCATTGACCGCTTTACCTAACTCGTCCCTGTTGAAGGCGCGATTAATTACCGGGATACCGGCCGTCAGCATGATTCCCATAATCGCAACTACAATCATGATTTCGATCAGGGTAAAGCCCCTGCCGAAAGCGCGATTCTGTTGACGAAGAATGACCATCACTTTAAAAACGACCGATATTCGAAGTTATCGCAAACATCGCTGAGAGCACGCTGAAGAGCAAGAAGCCCACCCCCAAGGCCATGATGATAATCATCGCTGGCTCAATCAAATTGGTCATCACCCGCAACGCGATCGTCAGCTCGTTTTCGTAGGTGTTGGCCACATTGGTAAGTGCGCCAGGAACGTCCCCGGTGTCTTCGCCGATCTTCAAAAGGTCGATCATCAGTTGCGGGAAAATTTTGCTCCGCGCCAGAGGTTGCGCAATGGTTTTGCCATCGGTCACTTCCTCCCGGGTTTTGGCGATTGCATCTTTGATAATGCGGTTAGGAATAATTTGCTCGGTGATCTTTAAAGCGGTAAGAACGGGAACACCGTTATGCAGGAGCGTCGAAAGGGTCCGCGCAAACTGTCCATATAGATTGAGTTTCACTACTTTTCCGATCACGGGTGCATTCATTTTCCAGCGATCGATTGTGCGCCGCCCTCCTTCGGAGGATTGGAAGCGTTTGAAGAGGATTAGCATCGTGAGCAAAATTAAGAGCAGCAACCACCAATAGGTGCTGAAAAAATGGCCGGCGCTGACGAGCATCTGGGTTGACATCGGAAGCTGAACTTTCATTCCTTCAAAGATCGACATGAATTTGGGCATCATGTAGGTCATGAAAAAGAAAATGATTCCGAGCCCGACACAGGCAACGACCGCAGGATAAATCAGAGCCGCCATGAACTTCGATTGAAGTTCAGCAAATCGCTCGAAATGAGTGGCGAGGCGTTCCAGCACATCGACCAGAGCGCCACTTTGTTCCCCGGCGCGCACCATGTTCACAAACAGATCATTAAAAATGTGAGGCTGTTTACTCATCGCATCCGAAAGCGACCGCCCTTCCATTACATCCTGTTTAAGATCTTTGCTTACATCCGCGGATATCCCTTTCGATCCAATATGGCTCATGCTGTTCAATGCCACCGTCAACGGCATGCCCGATTTCAATAAATTGGAAAGCTGCTGCGTAAAAGTCGCTAATTCCTGAAGCTTCGGGCTGCGCTTTTTTTGAAAATACTCGCGGAGTGCGGGAGGTAATAGATTCGAAGAGGCCGCGCTGGCGCGGATGCCCCGCTCGGCTTTTTCGGCTGCTTTAACCGCACCCTTCGACGAATCAATGGCGACCGGCAGCAGACCCAGGCGTTCGATCTGCATGAGCGCGGCAGAACGATCCGGAACGTCAAGGACCCCCTGAACGACTTCGCCCGAACGACGCCGCGCTTTATACGAGAATTGAGGCATACTTACAAAAACCTATAAACCAGGAACGGTGCAAAGTTGCCCTGAATCAATCGAAAGCACAACTGCTGCGAGTGCTCATCCTTAAATGGAAAGGGAACCGGCCCCGACGATTTCGCGACGAGAGTATCAAAAGACGGCGACCGAGATCCGCAAGGGACGCGATTAATTGACGAGCACTCGATAAAACCGGGTGGAAGGATCGGTTCGAGGCAGAACGAACCGGAAGGTCTTTGCACCCGTGCTGGTGGTAGTTGCGACCTCTGCGGTCCAGTTTGCGGAGGGCGTGGTCACGCCTGGGGCACTCTGAAGGGTGAAGCTCGTGTTTGTTCCAATATCAAGTGAGAAATCGATTTCGACCATTCCTCGTGCCAGACTCTTGATTTCCGATAAATGAACGACCGGAGGACCCGGAATCGCTGTAATACTCTTGATAGGTCCCCAGGGTAGAAGACGGCTCGCCAATTGAGCTCTAACTTCAAGCGTATAATCGGCCGCAACACTGGGAGCAAAGCCGAAACTGGTTTGATTTCCCGCACCGGTAATCAAAGGATTCGTCAACTCTTCCACGTTCGTGAAGCTGATTTCGTCGATATACCATCCATATCCTGAGGCCGCGAAGGTGAATGTCCCACTGCTTATGTCGTAAACAAAACGAATTTGGATCAACTTCCCGGCATACGGAGCCAGAGAAATCACCTTGGGCGAAAAGGATGTTTGGCCGGGACTTGTCAATCCTGCACCTGTTTGCGCGGACAAATCCGTCCAGGTCTGTCCTTCGTCCACGGATATTTGGGTTCGGGCGACCTCGTTGGTATTGGCGTGGGCCAGACGATTTGAAAACTGGAGCGATCCACCCGTGTTCACGAGGAAAAAGCGATCTAATGCAATACTCTGAGGCGTCGTTCCCGTAGGCGTATGCATCATGTGGAAACCGTGAGCACCGCTTGCTTTGATATCGGTAACAATTGGGGGCGCATCGGCCGCCACGGTGGCTGTGATTTTGGTCAGCCCATTTTCGGCGCCTTCGACAACGGTCGGTACCCGTGTCCACTGACGCCATTGATAACCCATCGCTGAGCCGACTGCCCCAAACTGATAGGCGTTGGTGCGAAGGGTTAATGCCGGATTCGGACCATTCACGACCGGAGCACTGTAAAGCGGTGTAAAATCAATCTTTACATTGTTGGTCGCGACATTGATGTCAACGGGCTTTGGATCAAGCCCCTGAGCGGAAAAGGTCACTCGGTAAGTCCGATTCGGTGTAACGGGGATCGCGTAGCCGCCCGCATCCGCGGTAACGGCCGCGACCTCGAAACCGTCAACCGTCACATGAACCCCGCCCAGACCTTCACCTAGATCGTATTGACCGTTTGCATTAAAATCATAATAGGCCACGCCCGTGATGAAAGGGTGTTGATCGGCATTCTGCGCCTGCCCAAAATCCTGGGTGACCACCAAAGGACCCACATTTTGTGTCAGGTAGTTAACTCCGGTAACTGCGGACTTTTCTCCAAGAACCACCCCCATGCCTACCTCGCGCAACCCCGGGCTATGAATCGTCAGGCGATGATGGGGCGGATTCTGCATTCCATTCACCGAACTCGGATCATTGCCCCAATCCACTTCAAAACCAGCATGGCCGTGAATGACTGAACGTGCGTCTGCATATATGTTTTCAGCAATGCTGAAAGCATCCGCGGGATAGCCCGCCGCGATTGCCCGATCAGCATGCCCGGTCCCATCGATTGGGCTTACATGCTCCTGGTAGGTATTGTTAAACATGTCCAGGCTGTGGATCCGCGCCGCCGCTGTCAGCGCGGCATTCATCGCCAGTGGCTGGGTAGGCTGGATTTTGGACATGGCGGACGTGAACGCGTCCAGGTTAACCTGGAAAAAAGAATAATAATTCAGAATTTGGGGATCCGTGGAATTTCTCAGAAGAATTCCCTCCTGAGCGGGATTCATGCGCGCACGATTCACCAACTCAAGAAAGAGCTGTTCTTCATCAGTCGGATTTCCAATCGAATATAGCAAGCGCGTGGCGGCCGGTGCATTTTGCAGGGATGGGAGCGGAAC
>JAQGOX010000199.1 GCA_028293365.1 Verrucomicrobiales bacterium
ATGAAAAATACAATGAGAAAGAACCGGTTCTCTCGGTCACGGAACACGAAATCACGCTCGGTGGAAAAGTTATCAAATATAAAGCGACCGCCGGCTACATGCCGATGAAAGACGCCAAAAACGAGAAGACCAAAGCGAATCTTTTTTTTATCGCCTACACAAAGACCGAGTCTGAAGCGGACAAAATTGACCTCACAAAGCGTCCGATCACGTTTTCGTTTAATGGCGGGCCGGGCTCGGCTTCGATCTGGTTACATATGGGAGCGCTCGGTCCGAAACGGGTGCTTATGAATGAGAAAGGCGAGTCGCTTCCCCCACCCTATAAGATGGGAGACAATGAGTTTTGCTGGCTGGATGAAACCGACCTGGTTTTTGTGGACCCGGTATCGACCGGCTTTAGCCGGGCTGCGACTGGAGAGGATCCGCACCAGTTTCACGGCTTCAACGAAGATATCGCCTCGGTCGGCGATTTTATCCGGTTGTACACGACCCGAAATTCGCGTTGGTCTTCCCCAAAGTTCCTGATTGGGGAAAGCTATGGGACGACTCGGGCTTCGGCGTTGAGCGATTATTTGCAGCAACGCTACGGGCTTTATTTGAATGGAATATCACTCGTATCATCCATCATGAATTTCGGCACCGCCCGGTTCACGCAGGGAAATGATCTGCCCTGCACGCTGTTTCTTCCGACTTACACCGCAGCGGCCTGGTACCACAAAAAACTGACGGGTGCGCTGGGCAACGGCGATTTGGCGGCGGCACTCGCGGCCGCCCAGAAATTCGCCCAGGAAAAATATGCGCCGGCGCTCATGCGGGGCGATGCCCTTCCCGCCGAGGAAAAGTCTGCGCTGGCGAAAGAACTGGCAAATCTAATCGGATTGCCGGAGGCGTTTGTGCTGCAACGCAATCTTCGGATCGATATTTTCACCTTTACAAATAAGTTACTGGAAGACAAAAACCGGTCCGTCGGTCGTTACGATTCCCGCCTTACCGGAATTCGCTATCAACCAGGCGAATCGCGAGGCCAGGATTTCGATCCGAGCTATGAAGCGGTTTTTGGAAGTTATACAGCTTCTTTCAATGATTACGTCCGCCGGGAATTGAAATATGAGACCGATCTTCCCTACAACGCGCTGACCGATGAAGTGCATCCCTGGAACTACAATAATGTGCAAAATGAATACCTGAATACCGCGGAACTTTTGCATCGGGCGATGAGCCGGAATACTAATTTGAAGGTCTGGATTGCAAACGGTTACTTCGATTTGGCTACGCCGTTTTTCGCAACCGATTACACGGTGCGCCAAATGGGCCTTGACCCGGCTGTCCGGAACAATATCAGCCTAACATTCTATGAGGGCGGACACATGATGTACATGGTGCCGAGCGAACTCGCCAAATTGAAGGCGGACGCCACGAAATTTTACGATACAACGTTGAAGGCAGTGGGGGTTAAGTGAGTCGGGAAATCGGTCGGCTATCGATTTAGCCGGACTAACCGACCGGGCTTTTCCGCAGTCCCGGTGTTGGAACGCCGGGCTATTCTCCACGGGAAAGAAAAGCAGTCCCATTGGATAGGGGCTGCTTCTCTGCGGTTTTTCTCATCGCAGAACGCGTTTCATCGAGTCTTTGTGTGGTCAGAAAGTTGGCAGTGTCTTTGCTTAAAAGCAATCAGTGTGCCGACTTTTGCTTGAGGTTTTCAAATTGGTCTGTATTCTGATCGCAAATGGCTCAGGGCTTACAGCTTTCGCAGCGGATGTCACTATCGCAAGTGCTTGCTCCGCAGTTGCAGCAATCACTCGCGTTGCTTCAGGCTCCCACCCTTGAATTGAAGGCGTTGGTTGAGCAGGAACTACAGCAAAACCCCTTGCTCGAGGAGGTCTCGACGATGGAGGTGGATCAGAACGAGAAGATCGATCGCGGTGAGGAAGACACCAACAACTCGGCTGATCCAACCGAGCCACCTGCCGATGTCAATTTCGACCCAGCCACTGAAAAACCTTCAAACGAACCGGTGGACGATTTTCAGGCTGAATTTGATAAACTGCTGCAACTCGATCAAGAGTGGCGCGATCATTTTTCGCAATCAAACACGGCCGGAAAACACACAGCGGAGGACGAGGAAAAGCGGCAATTCATGTTTGACTCCCTTGTGGTCGGGATTTCGCTCCAGGAAAACCTGATTGAGCAGGTTCGAACCTCGGATCTCACTCCGGAGCAGCGGCCAATCGCGGATATGATCATCGGGAACATCGATGACAGAGGCTACCTCCAGTCGAATATCGACGAATTGGCCTTTTCGACGAATATCCCGGCGGAACAAATCACGGAAGTACTTAAAGTTATCCAATCGTTTCACCCGACGGGCGTGGGAGCCAGGGATATTCGTGAATGCCTGATGATTCAATTGCAGCGAGCGGAAAAAACCGAAACGCTCGAATACACCATTATTGATCAATACATGGAAGCGCTCGGGAAACGGCGCCTCCCGGAAATTGCCCGGGGCCTGGGAATCACAGTGGAAGAGGCACAAAAGGCGGTCGCCCGGATCGCGCAGCTTGAACCATGCCCGGGGCGCGATTTCCTTCCAGACAACCAGCAGTACATTTTGCCGGAAGTTTTCGTCCAGAAATCAGGTGACGAATTCGTGGTCACAAACAATAACGACCAGATTCCCCATCTGCGCATCAGCAATACCTACAAAGATTTGATGTCCCAGGCCGAGAGCTCGTCTGAGGTGCGGGAATATATCCGGGAAAAAATCCGAGCGGGAAAGTTTTTGATCAAAAGTCTGCATCAGAGGCAGCAAACAATTCTCAATATCGGCACGGAAATTGTGAAACGGCAGGCCGAGTTCATGGAAAAAGGGGTCGCTTTCCTCAAACCGATGACGATGGTACAGGTGGCGGAAGTGGTGGGAGTCCACGAAACGACCGTAAGCCGCGCGGTTTCCGGGAAGTACATTCAAACGCCGCAAGGGATTTTCGAGATGAAATATTTTTTCACCTCGGGCATCAAAACCTCGAGCGGTGTGGGCATGTCCAATACAAGCGTCAAGGATATGATCAACGAAATGATCAGCAAAGAATCGCCTGCGAAGCCGCTCTCAGACGAAGAGCTTGTCAAAATGGTCGCGGAAAAGGGGGTCGTGATCGCACGCCGCACGATTGCCAAATATCGATCGGAACTGAACATTTTACCGTCGCATTTACGAAAGGTTTATTGATTCGAGATCCGATGTGATTTGACAAATGGGCCGGAAGTTTCTAAACCA
>JAQGOX010000250.1 GCA_028293365.1 Verrucomicrobiales bacterium
GCTCGCCGGTGGTGCGCCACTTTTTCTGATGGTCGAGTTCACGGTCAAGCTCGCCGCAGAGAGCCAGTCGTTCATGCAGTTCCTTTTGTCCAAAGGTGGCTTTCATATGCGGCTGCGCGAAGGCGGCACAGGCGTCGTGAATCTCGCCCATCTGGCTGGTTACACAGTTTATCCCGGAGTTGCGCAAGTTCCCGCGGACGCCTGGCTCAGCGAGCCGGTGACCGAAATGGGTGAAGATTCCAAAGCGTGACAGACTTGATGTTTTTTTGGTTTCGAGAGTAGCAAAGCAGAACTAAGATTACGATTATGGCAAAGCCAGTGATTTGGACGGTGGATGACGATCCGGATGTGCTGCGGGCGGTCGAACGCGATTTGCGGCGGCATTACGGGGATCGCTACAAAGTAATCTCGGCCGACTCAGGCGCGTCCGCGCTCGAAGCGGTCAAACAATTAAAACTTCGAAACGAGCCGGTCGCACTATTTCTCGTCGACCAACGGATGCCGCGAATGTCGGGCGTCGAATTCCTTGAGAAAGCGATCGAGTTTTATCCGGATGCCAAGCGGGCGCTTCTGACTGCATACGCCGATACTGATGCCGCCATTCGCGCCATCAACAGCGTCCACATTGATCATTACCTCATGAAACCGTGGGATCCGCCGGAGGAGCGGCTCTTCGGTGTCGTCGACGATCTACTCGATGATTGGCAGTCGGCCTACCATCCTGTTTTCGAAGGCGTGCGGGTGATTGGACATCGATGGTCACCACAATCCAATGAAATACGCGATTTCCTGGGCCGCAACTTCGTGCCCCATTTATGGCTAAACGTCGAAACCGATGAAACCGCGAAGCAACTTCTCACAACGACGGGTGCCGCGATCTCAGCCTTGCCGATCATCGTATTTCCCGATGGCACCTTCTTAACTAATCCAGGCATTAGTGCCATCGCTCAAAAACTCGGGCTCAAGACGAAAGCCGAGGCCCCATTCTACGATTTGGTCGTTGTTGGGGCTGGACCTGCCGGTCTCGCCGCAGCCGTTTACGGTGCAGCGGATGGTCTGCACACTCTCTTAATCGAAAGAGAAGCCCCGGGAGGCCAGGCCGGTCGAAGCTCGCGCATTGAAAATTACCTCGGATTCCCAATGGGCCTTAGCGGTTCCGATCTTGCGCGCCGCGCGGTCGCTCAGGCGCGCCGGTTCGGGGTTGAAATACTCACTCCGCAGGATGTAACAGGCGTGCGCATCGAAGGTTCAACGCGTGTTCTCACGCTCGCAGACGGCGTTGAAATTGGTTGCCGAGCCCTGCTCATAGCGACCGGCATCGCTTTCCGAAAGCTCGATGTTCCTGGCCTGGAGAAGCACAATGGCGCCGGGGTTTATTATTACGCCCCGATGTCCGAGGCGTTTTCCTATCGGGATGGCGATATCTATATCGTGGGTGGAGCAAATTCTGCAGGGCAGGCCGCCATGTATTTTTCGCGATTCGCCCGGCAGGTCACGATGCTGGTGCGCGGCAATTCATTGTCCGACACCATGTCGCAATATTTGGAGAACCAGATCGGCGCAACGAAGAACATCACAGTGCGTCTCAACTCAAGTGTAATTGCCGTCGATGGTGGAGACCGATGCGAAACAATCACGATTCAGAATAATAAGACCTGTCAGCAGGAGACCGTTTCCGCAAGCGCGCTATTGATTTACGCGGGGGCCGTTCCACGAACCGACTGGCTCGCCGGTGTGGTAGAGCGGGATGTACAGGGCTATCTTATTACGGGACAACATCTGGTTCGCGAGGGACATCGTCCTGCGGGGTGGACTGCCGATCGTGATCCCTTCTATCTGGAAACGAGCGTTCCCGGAATTTTCGTTGCGGGCGATGTTCGCCACCGTTCGGCAAAGGGAGTGACGTCAGGAGTGGGTGAAGGTGCCATGGCGGTAAAACTCGTCCACGAATACCTCGGCTTGCTATGAGCATCGATGCAGCAACTCTCACGCAAGTCCGTTCCACACCGCTCTTTTCCGGTCTTACGGATGACCAATTAGGGTGCATTCTTCCGGGTGAAGTCATTGAAGCGCCCGCTGGAACTGTTCTGGCTGTCCAGGATGAACGGAACGGTTTTTTTCATGTCACACTTGAAGGAAGAGTCCGGGTGACGCGCGCCTACTCCCGCCAGGAAGTTCTTATGGGCATGAGCCAACCGGGAAATTACATGGGCGAAATCCCTCTATTGCTGGATGCTCCGTGGCACGCCACTGCCCGAGTCTCGAAGCCGTCGAAGCTGTTCCGCCTCAGCGAAGAGAATTTTTGGCAAATGCTCGGCACCTGCCGTACGGTTGCCCGCGAGATTTTCCGAACCGCCGCCAGTCGCATGCGCAACGTCGAAGGCTACTCGCAACAGCGCGAGAAACTGGCTTCCCTCGGCACAATGGCGGCAGGGCTCGCGCACGAATTGAACAACCCTGCGGCCGCCGCGCGCCGCGCCGCCGCCCATCTCCAACAAACGACCGAAAAAGTTCAATCGCTCCTCTGCCAATTGACCCGAACAATCGATCATGACCGCCTGAAGGAACTCGTTGGCAAATCGCACGAGGCGGTCGAACAACTTGCGAAGGCCCCAGTTCTGGATCACCTCGAACGCAGCGACCGTGCTGAAACAATTTCCACCTGGCTCGACTCTCACGGAGTTGCATCCGCCTGGGATATTGCTCCCACATTTGTAAATGCCGGACTCGATGCAGCCTGGCTGGAGGAGCTTGTGAGCAAGCTTCCCACTGCAAGCCATGCGGATGCTTTAGGATGGCTTGAAGCCCGCTTGAACTTAAAATCGCTTCTGACTCAGGTAGAGCAAAGCACCGGACGCATTGCCGAATTAGTGAAAGCAGTTAAGTCCTATTCCTACATGGACCAGTCTCCCATGCAGGAAATCGACATCCACGAAGGCTTGGAGAGCACTCTGACAATGCTCGGCCACAAATTGAGAAACGTAACGGTTGTTCGCTCATTCGACCGGTCCCTGCCTCGTATCATGGCCTATGGAAGCGAGCTCAACCAGGATTGGACAAATCTACTCGATAACGCCGTCCATGCGGTTAATGGAACCGGAAAAATCTGCATTGGAACCTGCCTCGATGACAATCAACTGCTTGTTGAAATCGTCGATTTCGGTACCGGCATCCCGCCCGAGGTTCAATCGCATATGTTCGAACCATTTTACACCACGAAACCCGTAGGCACTGGGACCGGTCTTGGCCTGATTATTAGCAACCGAATCGTCGCTGATCGTCACGGAGGCGAAATTGAGTTCGAATCCCATCCGGGCGAAACTCGATTCAAGGTGCGTCTTCCCATCAGCCGTGACGAGCCTGCTACCCTGGTTTAGTCTGCTTGGTCGGTTGCTGACCGTGTGCCTGGGATGGTTTCAGTCAGCCAATCAGACAGAAATCGAACAAGCTTCGCCTTATTCCGAAATGGATGCATTGTCCGACCGGGACGACAAAACGCGAAGCCTTCCCCATACGCTTTCCCATTTACGACGCAGGCGTCCGTTCGGTTTTCGACTATTTGGCGCATTCCACTTGCGATGGCTTCCTCAGAGGTGCCTTCCAGTTCATATTTCCAACCGACGAGCAGACTCCCTGGAAAAATCGCGCGCATCCCACTGATCACCTTGGTCGCTGGCTCCAAGTGAATCGTCAGACCTCCCGATCGGCTGGCAATTTTAGCCGAGTGGCGCTGGTTCCCCTGATCATCCTCCACATCCTTGACCTTGTAATCACACAACGCAGCCACGTGGAAGACTGCTGCGATCTCATGCGTCCCGCCAATTTGCTCAAGTAATCGAACCAGATCATCGTTTGTATTGAAAAGCCTCACGTGACTATTGGCGCCTGGACCAGGAAAAGTGGCGCAGCTCCCTTTCAAACAAAAAACTTCGAAGCCAGCCTTCCCCAGTTCATCGCTCAATTGGACGCCTAGTTCTCCGGTGGAAAAGTTGGTCAAGCGACGAACTTGATCAATTGGCTCGTAACTCGGGCCACAGGTAACAATGACTTTCATGATCGATTCCAATCACCAGAATGCTCCGTTGGACCGGCAGTCTCAAGCCAATAGGCGCGACGCGAGTCAATCATCCGCAATTGAAGAAGTGCGCACTGGCAGCCGAAATCGCTTACTACCAAAAAAATTACGAAGCACGGATATGTGCGTGCGACACTATCCGCAATGTCTGTTGATTTCAAAAAGCGGGATTTTCCCCCCATCCATTGGTCATTTCTTCGATTCAATATCGGAGAGGGGGATTTTTTCGAGCGGCTCTTCCGCGGGCCCGGCCAGCACCTCACCTGTCGGGCTGAACCGGGATCCGTGACATGGGCAATCCCATGTTTTGTCGGCTTTATTCCAACGCACGATACATTTCAGGTGCGTGCAAATCGGCGAGCAGGTGGTTACTTTCCCGTTTTTATCGCGGTATGCGGCTACCTTTGTTCCCTTGATTTTTAAAATCTTTCCCTCGCCGATTTGAAGATCGTCCAGCGACGAACCTTCCGCGCCCGCAATCCGGTCGCGCAACATATACCAGGGATAATCGAGATTCTCTTTGATGTAGCGCCAGGTTCCGCCATGGAATTTTTTGCGATCGCACGCGAAAAGATCAAACCACGGATTCTTTCGTTTTAAATAGCGATCTCGTGCCATCACCGCGCTCAACGTCCCGAGGGTAAACCCATTTCCACAGAACCCGGTTGCAATAAATTGTTGATGTTCGTTCTCGCCGATAAACGGGAGTCCATCATTGGTTTCGACGACTTGTCCCATCCAACGGTCCTGAACTTTCGCCTCCGGGAGAATTTTTTTCAGCATCTGTTCCAGCTTTGAAAAAACCTCGGTCGTTTCCTTTTCCTGTCCGGTTTTGCAGTCCTCGCCGCCAAAAATCGCATAATCGTGATCCGCCTTCTGATCGATGCGCAAATAGTAATAAGGATCAGTTGTGTCCCAAAAAAGTGCCTCTGGAACCGTTCCTTTCGGCAGCTTTGCCCCGAGAACATAGCTTGTGTAAAGTGCCAGTTTTGATTGAAAAAGAGTTCCCTTCGCGGTGGCGGTCTTTCCGAGTAACGGATTGTGCGTGGCTATAACCAGATAACTGCAACGGAGTTTAAACTTACCCGAATGGACGGTTAGCGGGTCCACCTCAATCTCTCCGGCCTCGCTGTTTTCAAAAACGTAACTTCCGTTTCCGTGGATCGACTGAAGCAAGGGCGCCAGGTATTTCAGCGGATGAAATTTCGCCTGGTTTGCAAAACGAATTCCAGGCAGATCGGCATATGGAACCGACTCGACGAATGCAGATTCGAACCCAAGTTCTTCCGCAAGTTGAGCGTCCTTTTGCAGGGCCTCTATGTCGCTCTTTTTAGAATCTTTCAGAGGCGCATGCAGGTAACCTGGAATCCATTTGAATTCACAGTCGATCTTTTTTTCGCGCACCAACTCTGCGATCTGATCAATTCCCGCCAGGCCGCCCTCCCAAAACGCCTTTGCCCCGTCTTTTCCAAAATCATTCACCAACTCAAACAACCTCTTGTCGGTCACACAGGTTAGATGCGCCGTAGTTCGCCCCGTATCGCCCCCCGCACATCGGTAGCGTTCGAGAAGCGCTACTTTCACTCCTTCCTTTTTCAAAAGGTACGCAGCCGTGACGCCTGTCAATCCGGCTCCAATCACAACGACATCGACTTCAACATCGTGAGAAATGGATTCAAACTGAGGAAGAGTCCCGGTGCGAGTCCAGTAAGGTGTTGTATCCATAACTTTTCTTCTGACGAAAAGTTACATGCCATGTTCCCCTTTAAAATAGGGATAAGCCTGATGATCCGCCAAGGATTCCTCTAATCGAGTCGTTGCCCCGTCGCGCTCGGGAAAGAACCGTTCGGTCTTCCTTTAGTCGAACCGAGTCAGTTGCTTCTCAAAATCCCGGACGAAAAAACCGTTTTCCTTTTTTCAGTTAAAACGATCTAACGAGCGACCGCCATCCCTCGTGATGGCGAAGCTGGTGATTGCTTTTGCGTCTGCTGCTTTCCTTTGGGTTGCCGAACTCCAATTGATTGATTATTTGGTTTCGCCTTTGCCTGCACTAATTGAGCTTCCGCATTCAGCCAGTTTTGCTCATCACGGCCAGCGAGTGAACCGGATTCCAAATAAAGTTTTTCAGCCAGTGCTGCAATTTCTCTGTGTGTCGGACGATGGTCAGTCTTTTCCATTGGGCAAAGATACGAAACAGTCTCAAACAACGTAATCGGGGGTTCCCGTAAGTTGGTAATCGGGGCTGAAAACTCACAAAAGTCACACGTGTCTTTTAAAATAATCGGTCCTTTTTCCCGAGCGTGCGGGATGCCTGAACTCTGGAATCAGATCGGACGGCGCCGACAAAACTCGTTGACGATTCAGGGCGAAAACGAATCTCATCCGTTCGTGCGGAAATCAGGGCTCAATTTAGTCACTTGCAAAGGCTGGTTGATTTAGTGAAGACTAGTGGGAAGTACTCTGGCTTTGGCCAGAGAGGGGTCCCAATGTTTGAGAGCTCCGGCGGCGCGACTGAGCATGACCGGAGTGCGAACGAGGGATGCCCGATCGGCCAGAATCGCGGCTGAGCGGGCTTGTGGGAGTATACTCGACGCGGCAACCAAGTGCGACGGAAACGTGATAATGAACGATAGCAGTATTACAAGTAATGGACTGCCTCCAAAGCAGGGTCTTTATGACCCGCAGTTCGAACATGACGCCTGCGGCGTCGGCTTTGTGGTGAACATCAAGGGCAAAAAGTCCCGCGAAATCGTCCATCAGGCTCTCCAGATTCTGGTGAATTTGAATCATCGCGGCGCCTGTGGATGCGAAGCCAACACCGGTGACGGCGCGGGAATTCTCCTGCAGATGCCTCATCCATTTATGCAGCAGGTCGCTGCCGAGGCGAATATCAAGCTGCCTGCCCTTGGTAAATATGGCGTGGCCATGTGCTTTCTTCCCCAGGATGCTGACGATCGCAAAAGATGTGAGAAGCTTTTCGAAGTGATCGTAGCCGAGGAGGGTCAAAAGTTTCTGGGCTGGCGGACGGTCCCGACGAATAACTCGCCTCTCGGCGCCACCGCCAAGGCCTCTGAGCCATTCATGCGCCAGGCTTTCATCGGCCGCAATTCCAAAATCAAGGATGATATGGCGTTCGAGCGCAAGCTTTACGTCATCCGCAAGCGGGCCGATTCTCAGATTCGGGCCTCAGGTGATAAAGGCAGCCATGTCTGGTACGTCGCGAGCCTCTCCTCCCGGACAATCATTTACAAAGGGATGCTCATTCCAGAGCAGGTCGAGCAGTATTATCCTGACTTGACGCATCCTGCCATGGAGACAGCGCTGGCTTTGGTTCATTCACGCTTCAGCACTAATACTTTCCCCAGTTGGGCGCGCAGCCATCCTTACCGCTTCGTCGCGCACAACGGCGAGATCAACACTCTCCGTGGCAATATCAACTGGATGCACGCGCGCCAGTCAATGTTTGAGTCGGAGCTTTTCGGAGACGACGTCAAGAAGATCCTTCCGATCATTAACACCAACGGGAGCGACTCGGCCATGTTCGACAATTGTCTCGAACTATTGCTGATGGCTGGACGCTCGCTGCCGCACGCGGTCATGATGATGATCCCGGAACCATGGTCGAATCACGAGAGCATGAGCGACGCAAAGAAGGCTTTCTATGAGTACCATAGTTGCCTGATGGAACCCTGGGATGGTCCCGCGTCCATCGCTTTCACCGATGGCAGAAAGATCGGAGCTGTACTGGATCGGAATGGCCTGCGTCCCTCGCGCTATTACGTCACGAAAGATGATCTCGTGATCATGGCTTCGGAGGTGGGTGTTCTGGATATTCCTGCAGATCGGGTGCTTTATAAAGGTCGCCTGCAGCCGGGACGCATGTTCCTGATCGACACCGAAGAAGGCCGGATCGTAGCCGATGAAGAACTGAAGCAGAAGATTGCGACCGAGCATCCATACCGGAAGTGGTTGGATGATCATATGGTCGAACTGGCCGATCTTCCTGATACGCAACATCTCCCTGATGTCGGTCACGAAACAGTTCTCCAGCGCCAGCAGGCATTTGGTTACACTTTTGAGGATCTTCGTATCCTTATGGCTCCGATGGCGCGCGACGGCGTCGAAGCGGTCGGGTCCATGGGAACCGATACTCCTTTGGCAGTGTTGTCCGACAAGCCACAGTCCCTTTACAACTATTTTAAGCAACTGTTCGCCCAGGTCACCAATCCTCCGATTGACTGCATTCGGGAGGAGATTGTTACTTCAGCCGAAACGACCATTGGCTCCGAACGCAACCTCCTCAAACCGGAACCGGAGAGTTGTCATCTGATCGAACTCAAATCGCCGATTCTAACGAACGAGGAATTTGCGAAATTGAAGCATATCGATCGGGCCGGATTCAAATCCCGCACTCTGGGAATTCGCTTCAAGGTCGCTGACGGGCAGGAGGGTCTCGAAAAGGCGATGGAAGATTTGTGCGACAGGGCCAGCCACGCAATTAAAGACGGCGTTAATATCCTCATTTTGTCTGATCGTGGCATCGATCGCACGAATGCGCCGATTCCGGCGCTGCTTGCGGTTTCCGGTCTTCATCACCATCTGATCCGTCAGGGAACCCGCACCCAGGTCGGTCTGGTGCTGGAATCGGGCGAGCCTCGCGAGGTTCATCACTTCTCGCTCCTGATCGGTTATGGCTGCGGTGCCATTAATCCATACCTTGCCTTTGAAACTCTCGACGACATGATCGGGCAGGGTTTGTTGAAAAACGTCGACCACAAGACTGCCTGCAAGAACTTCGCCAAAGCCTCCGTTAAAGGAGTTGTGAAGGTCATCTCGAAAATGGGCATCTCCACGATTCAGAGCTACCGGGGGGCGCAAATTTTCGAAGCGGTCGGCTTGCACCATTCGGTCATCGATAAATATTTCACATGGACCGCTTCCCGGATCGAAGGTGTCGGGATGGATGTGATCGCGCGCGAAGTGCAGATCCGCCATCAGCACGCCTTTCCGGATCGCCAGGTTAACGGCCACACTTTGGATGTCGGCGGCCAGTATCAATGGCGGCAGGAAGGCGAATATCACCTTTTCAATCCGCAAACGGTGCATAAGTTGCAACAGTCGGTTCGCAACGCGAATTATAAAACATTCAAAGAGTACTCGGCGTTGGTAAATGACCAGACCAGGAAATGGTGCACTCTGCGCGGTCTGCTCGATTTCAAAACGGCGACTGCCATTCCAATTGAGGAAGTCGATTCCGTGGACGCCATCATGAAGCGTTTCAAGTCGGGCGCGATGTCCTACGGTTCCATCAGCAAGGAAGCGCACGAAAGCATGGCGATCGCCATGAACCGAATCGGTGGCAAAAGCAACACCGGCGAAGGTGGGGAAGATCCCGCACGCTATATTCCTGAACCGAATGGCGATTCTAAAAACAGCGCCATTAAACAGGTCGCCTCCGGCCGCTTTGGTGTCACCAGCCTTTATTTGGTGAAGGCGAAGGAACTGCAGATCAAAATGGCCCAGGGCGCGAAACCGGGCGAAGGTGGCCAGCTCCCGGGCGCCAAAATATATCCCTGGATCGCCAAGGTGCGTAATTCGACTCCTGGCGTCGGTTTGATCTCCCCGCCGCCGCACCATGACATCTATTCGATCGAAGATCTCGCGGAACTGATTCACGATCTGAAGAACGCAAATCATCACGCGCGCATCAGCGTCAAGCTCGTCGCCGAAGTAGGTGTCGGCACCGTCGCCGCAGGCGTGGCCAAAGCTCACGCCGATGTCGTTCTAATCAGCGGATTCGACGGCGGAACGGGTGCCTCGCCCCAAACCAGTATCAAACACGCTGGAATTCCCTGGGAACTCGGCCTGGCCGAAACCCATCAAACGCTCGTTTTGAACAACCTCCGCAGCCGCATTGCAGTTGAAACCGATGGCCAGCTCAAAACCGGCCGTGACGTTGTGATTGCCGCAATGCTCGGCGCTGAGGAATTCGGCTTCGCGACCGCTCCGTTGGTGGCCCTCGGCTGTATCATGATGCGTGTCTGCCATCTGAACACTTGCCCCGTCGGTGTTGCGACTCAGGATCCACTCCTGCGCAAGAATTTCACCGGCGACCCGGCCCACGCCGTCAATTTCATGCGATTTATCGCCGAAGAGGTTCGGGAGTTAATGGCCCAACTCGGTTTCCGCACCATCAACGAAATGGTCGGCCGCACCGACCGTCTCGAAGCTCGCGCCGCAGTGGAACACTGGAAGGCTCGCGGCCTTGATTTGTCCAACATCCTCTACCAGCCGAACGTTCCCGCCGGCGTGGGGCGTTACTGCCAGATTACTCAGGATCACGGCCTGGAGGCGGCGCTCGACAATACAACTCTGCTCAATCTCTGCGAGCCTGCGCTCGCACGGAAAGAAAAGGTGCGCGCCATTGTTCCCATCCGAAACGTCAACCGGGTTGTCGGAACGATTGTCGGCAGTGAATTGACCCGCCGCCACGGTTCCGAAGGATTGCCCGAGGATACGATCAAAATTCATTTCAAAGGCTCGGCCGGCCAAAGCTTTGGCGCGTTCATGCCGCGCGGAATGACCTTTATACTCGAAGGCGATTCCAACGACTACATCGGCAAAGGTCTTTCGGGCGGCAAAATCATTCTCTATCCGTCGGAAGGGTCCACCTTCGTTCCGGAGGAAAATATCATCACCGGCAATGTTGCTCTATATGGCGCGACCGAGGGCGAAGCCTACATTCGCGGCATGGCTGGCGAACGCTTCTGCGTTCGTAACAGCGGTGTGAATGCCGTGGTGGAAGCGATCGGCGATCATGGTTGCGAATACATGACCGGTGGCCGCGTCGTCATCCTTGGTCCCGTGGGACGTAATTTTGCGGCCGGCATGTCGGGTGGTGTTGCGTATATCCTCGATGAAGCGGGCGATTTTGCTAAACGCTGCAACATGCAAATGGTCGGAATCGGAAAAATCGAGGAAGACCATGAGATCGAAGAGGTTCGTGCGATGATCCAGCGTCACGCCGAATACACACGCAGCCAGCGCGCTCAAAAGATCCTGGATTCATGGGATCAGTTCCTTCCGAAGTTTGTCCGGGTGATGCCAAAAGACTATCAACGCATGGTGAAAGCCATTCGACGCGCAACCGACTCCGGATTGAGCGGTGAACAGGCAGTTATGGCCGCGTTCGAGGAAAATGCCCGCGACGTGGCACGCGTCGGCGGCGGTTAATCGGATGCAGATCGATTTTGAACTTTTAGATCATTGAAATAAATGGGCAAACCAACTGGATTTATCGAATATCTTCGGGAGCTGCCGCTGGATCGTCCAGCGCTTAAGCGCATTGAGGACTGGAACGAATTCCACCTCCACCTCGATGAGGCAAAGCTTCGGGAACAAGGGGCGCGCTGCATGGACTGCGGCATTCCTTTCTGTCATACCGGCACCCTCTTGAGTGGAATGGCTTCGGGCTGTCCGATTAATAACCTCATTCCGGAATGGAACGATCTCGTCTATCGCGGCCTCTGGCATCAGGCCCTTGATCGGCTGCACAAGACGAATAACTTCCCCGATTTCACCGGCCGCGTTTGCCCTGCCCCCTGCGAAGGCTCCTGCGTTCTGGGCATCAATGCCCCTCCGGTCACCATTAAAAATATCGAGTGCGCCATCATCGACCGGGGCTTTGAGGAAGGCTGGGTCGTCCCGGAAATCCCCAAAGTTCGCACCGGCAAAAAAGTCGCCGTGATCGGCTCCGGCCCTGCCGGGCTCTGCGCCGCCGCCCAGCTCAATCGCGCCGGCCATATCGTTACGGTTTTCGAGCGCGCGGACCGAATCGGTGGTTTGCTGACCTACGGCATTCCCAACATGAAACTCGACAAGAAGCTCGTGCTGCGACGAGTCGATATCATGTCGAAAGAAGGCGTAACCTTCAAGGTCAACACCGAGGTTGGAAAGAATTATCCCGCGGAGCAGCTCCTCAAAGATTTCGATGCGGTTGTCCTTTGCACCGGAGCAACCAAAGGGCGAGATCTTCCCATCGAAGGCCGCAACCTCAAGGGCATCCATTTCGCAATGGAATTCCTGCAGGCCAATACCCAAAGCGTTCTCGACGGACATCAAAACGGCAATTATATCTCCGCCCTGGGCAAGGACGTCGTGG
>JAQGOX010000260.1 GCA_028293365.1 Verrucomicrobiales bacterium
ATGGCCGGTTGTTTGTCGCGGAGATGCGGAGTTACATGCAGGATATCGATGGCCAGAATGAGCAGTCGCCCGTGGGCCGGGTTTCGATGCATTGGTCTTCCAAAGGAGACGGGAATTTCGATCGGCACACGGTTTTCGCCGACCATTTGGTTTTGCCTCGAATGATTTTGCCTCTCGATAATGGGCTGCTGATTAACCAAACCGACACAGAAGACCTTTACCTATACCGGGACACCGATGGGGACGGAGTCGCGGACAAGGTGGTGTTGTTTTATAAGGGCGGACCTCGCGGGGGGAATTTGGAACATCAACAGAGCGGATTAATTTGGGATCAGGACAATTGGATTTATCAGGCGGTGAATTCGTACCGCTTGCGAGCCCACGGCACGAATGTGTTGCGTGAGCCCACGTCTCCGAATGGCGGGCAATGGGGTCTGACGCAGGACGTCTATGGGTTGCCGTGGTTTGTAAATGCTGGCGGGGAAGTGTGGCCGCTGAATTTCCAGGTGCCGATCGCTTATTTCGATCTTCGGGTTCGCGGCGAAATGGCGCCCGGGTTTGAAGCGGTCTGGCCTCTCATTGGTCTCGCAGACTTTCAAGGCGGCGAAATCCGGGTGCGGCCTGAAGATCAGACCCTGAACCATTTTACCGCAACCTGCGGGCCTGACATTTTTCGCGGCGATCGCCTGCCGCAGGATATGCGGGGAGATTTATTTTTCGCCGAACCGGTCGGTCGGTTGATCCGACGAGCGAAAATTCAGGTCCGGGACGGCGTAACGCACTTAAGTAATCCCTACGACAGATCCGAATTTATACGCTCCAGGGATCCGAATTTTCGGCCCGTAAACATGGTGACAGCGCCGGACGGCACCCTTTACATCGTCGATATGTATCGCGGGATTATCCAGGAAGGTAACTGGGTTAGACCCGGTTCGTATCTCCGACCCAAGGTGGAAAAAAACGGGCTTCAAAATAATTTCGGACGCGGGCGCGTCTGGCGCTTGGTTCACGAGGATTTTAAGCCCGGACCGCAGCCACACATGCTGGATGAGAAGCCATCGGAACTCGTGGCGCACCTGGATCATCCGAACGGATGGTGGCGCGATACCGCCCAAAAATTGCTCGTTCTGCGGGGCGATAAGTCAGTCGTTCCGGCGCTTGAGGCGATGGCACGTCATGATTCAAGTCCTCTCGCCCGCATACACGCGATTTGGACACTCGAAGGACTTGACGCCTTCAGTCTGGAACTGACACGCGAGAAATTAAAGGATAGCGCTGCGCCGGTCCGGATCGCCGCGATTCGGGCAAGCGAAACGGCCTGCAAGAAAGGGGAGAAGGCTCTCGAACCTGATATTTTAGCCATGATGCACGATCCGGATTCCGGAGTTGCGATGCAGGCGATGATGACGGCGAATCTGCTTAAGTTTCCAGAGGCGAAGCCGTGGATCGAAAAGACACTCGCGGTCAACAATTCTGAAGGAGTTCAAGCCGTGGGAAATCACATACTCAATCCCCCGGTTCGTGGTCAGGCGCGTACGGCGGCGGTGCAAAAGCAGCTTAAGCACGGAGAAGTTATCTACAAGGAATTATGCTTCAGTTGCCATGGAGTTGATGGCCGGGGTGCTCCATTGGCCGGGGCGCCTGCTGGTACCACAATGGCGCCGCCTTTCGCGGCATCGAAAGTTGTGACCGGTCCTGGCGAGGGAGTAATCAAAGTCCTGCTTAAAGGACTGACTGGGCCGGTGAATTCCAAAACGTACGACGCGCAAATGGTCGCGATGGAGAGTAACGATGATGCCTGGATCGCGGATGTGGCCACTTTTGTGCGCAATAGCTTTGGAAACAAAGCGTCTGTCGTAAGCACGAATGAGGTGGCACGCGTGCGGGCTTCTCAAAAAGACCGCCTGGAGGCCTGGACCACCGAGGAACTTGCAGAATCTTTGCCGCGACCAGTAACTGATCGCTCCGACTGGAAGCTGACTGCGAGTCATAATCCTGGCAGTCTCCGAAATGCGGTTGACGGCAATCCCTCCACACGCTTCGATACCTCTGCGAGCCAAACCCCCGGCATGTGGGTGCAGATTGAACTCCCGCTTTCCGTCACGATCAATGCTCTGATTTTGGACAGCACCCCTTCGCCGGGAGATTATCCAAGGGGCTACAAGGTTCAGGTTTCACCGGATGGAAACGATTGGAGTGCTCCAATTGCTGTCGGCAAAGGTCGAGATGCTATTACTGAAATTGACTTCTCGCCAGTGACGACGCGCTTTATCCGAATCACGCAGACCGGTGCTGTCGACGGATTATTTTGGTCCATCCATGAGCTGAATATATTCCAGCCTGCCCTTATGAGTGCCAGTGTCAAGAGGCCAGCCAAACGACCGGAGAGCAAATTTGAATGACTCTTCGGTGGTCGGTAATCATGCTCCTAATTTTCAACGAGTATTGATGGCCTGGCTCGCAGTTCCGGCCTTATTTCTCTGCGATGCAGTAAAGATTTCTTTCACCGCGTAAATAGATTTCTTTGTCCACCAGGGCAGGGGAAGCACTAAACGAATCGTCCAGCCGGTTGATCGCAATAACGGCATCGTCGTGGTCATGTTGCAACACCACCGTGGATCCGTCTCGCCCGCTGACGTAGATATGTCCCGCCGCGCCAACCGGTGATGCGAAGATAAAGTCGCGGATTCCTTCGAGGCGTAACGCTTCGCCGCGCGGTTTTCCGGTCATCGGATCAAGTCGTCCGAGTACATTTTGATTGTGGCGGATCACGTAGAGAATGTTGTCATAAACCAATGGTGAGGAAACGTAGGGAGTATTCCGCTTGAGGAACCAGACCATTTTATCCGTACCCGTAATGTCTCCTTTGGCTCCGCTGAGCCGAATTCCCAGCATCGATTGGGAATAGTAGCTGTTCCCTGCGATGACCATCCCACCGGTAAATACCGGAGAAGATACGACATTTTCGGTGAGTCCTGCGCATTGCCAAATTTCTTTGCCGCTTGCGATGTCGTAGCCTCGAACTCGCTTGGTGGCGCTGACGATCACCTGCGGCTTCCCATCCACGTCAACGATTAGCGGGGTCGACCACGAGGTTTTTTCGTCGCGCGGAACTTTCCAGAGTTCGGTCCCCGTATTCTTGTCGAAAGCCAGGAGGAATGAATTTCCCTCGTGATCCCAATTGACGATGAGGGTGTCATGATAAAGAACCGGCGAGCTGCCTTCGCCATGGGCGTGCAGAGTCTGCATTTTCCCCAAATCCTTCTTCCATTTCACGGTCCCGTTGAAATCCAGGCAGTAGAGCCCACGTGAACCAAAAAAGGCAAAAAGCATTTTGCCATCTGTAATGGGAGAATTGGATACCGGACTGCCGGTCGTGTGGCCGCCCTCGTGGGGGAATTCCTCCCGCACCACCGTTTGCCATAAGATTTTTCCGTTGCTTCGGCTTACTGCCATCACGCTGTATTGAAATCGATGATCAACGGGGACACTGTCATGCACGCCCGGCGCGGAATCGAACACCGGCTTTTGCGGATCCCCAATTGGGGCTGCCACAAGCAAAAAAACGCGATCACCCAGAACGATCGGTGACGAGTGGCCCCTGCCGGGCAGGGGGAGTTTCCAGCGCACATTTTTCGTTTCGCTCCACTCTACCGGCGGTTTTGCGTTTTCGGAGAAACCATTTGCGAGCGGACCGCGCCATTGAGGCCAGTCGGAATTCAGGTTTGCGCTCGTTCCATCATTTTCGGCTTGTAACGAGACGAGAGAAGCGATCGCTGTTATGAGTGCTAGACAAAGATGCCGCATAGGTGGCCTCCATTTTACCTTCGTCGGGCGACCGCTGCCAGTCATACTTGAGCGCCCGAAGACAAACAGGTCTGAAGGTAGCGCGCCGACCGCTGGACGGCGCGCTCGAGCGTGACGAAAATGAGCTGCCGATTCGACATGGGGAGCGTACCTTTGACCTTCCCCTTGCAGCCCAGAATTCTGTTAATCATCGAAGGCTTATCTTAAGCGAAGTCGGCGAAGCGACGTACCTCTAAGCAGCTCAAACCCTAACCAGCTTAAACCGCGGACGATTTCCCGCTTGCGAGCAGCCGGTCCTCCCGACATTGGCCACCGGATTCACCGCCTGTGAAATTTTAAAAGGAGTTTCGGGAAGGAGCGGGTATGAAATTCTTGCGTTCATCCCATAATGGAAGGCTGGGCCGAAGCCGGGTCGGGATCAGTAGTCGGATTTCTGGGTGTGGCATCGGCAGTCCGACACTTGAAGATGGATCGCGCACCGATGAAATTGTTGATGGAATCAGCGTTCGCGCCATATTGCCAAAGAGGCCGCCTGGCGACATAGGGAGGCAGCGCGTTAAACCATGCCGACCGGCCAATGGCGGTGTTGTTTTGCTGGTTCTGAATCTAATCTGCGTGCATTTCCGACCACACCGGGTTGTGATCCGCAGTTGCAACATAGAGAAGTTCTCTGGTGGCTGGATGGAACTCCCTGTTGTCATCCGTGTACATCATCATCGCCAGTCCCCATTGTCTCTGATTGTTGAGACAGCTAACACGCCTGGCTTTCTCCTTCGCCGCAGCCAAAGCGGGCAAGAGCAGCGCCGCCAGGATAGCAATGATGGCAATGACACCAGCAACTCGATCAGAGTGAAACCTCCCTCAGTTCTTTTCAGGCCTCCGCAAATGAACTTTTTGTCCCGTCGAATTGGTGTCATCGAGTATTAAATCCTGGCTGACGCCAAAGTTGTTCGGGTTTTAATTTTAACCGGCTGCTCTGGCAAGTTACATTCTTATGGCTGCCGGTCGCGAAATCATGCTGCCAGCCTGACCGATTCGCTGCGAAGATCGAGGGTTTTCCATTATCAGTTGGCAGCGGAACGTTCAACTCCCAGCTTCCAGGCACCCTGGAGTGGCCCCCTTCTTCCGTCTATAGGGCGTCCTCGCCCCAATGACCAGTCAACCAAGTACGTTTACTGGCTCCCGTCGGGCAAAGTCATTAGGGAAATCCCCGACTTGTCGCGGCATCCGTTATCGCACAGCCTTTTACAAGTGGTACAATCAACGGTCAGGATAATTGTCGTAGACGATTCAAAAGAGGATTTGATCTTAACCCACCGGGTTCTTCGGCAATGCAAACTGCTTAACTTCATTTCGACTTTCGCAAGTGGCAAAGATTTTATTGAGCACCTTGAAGGAATGCAGGCACGCGACTCCCATAAGCTGCCGGAACCAATGATCATATTCATAGACCTTAAGATGCCTCTCACGAGCGGGATCGAAGTCTTGAGTTTCTTGCAGGCCAGCCAGTTCCGCACCCACTCCCTTGCGGTGATGCTCTCGGGCGTAAGCGACCTCAAGACGCTGAACAATGGTTACGAGCTGGGCGCGAAAACCTTTCTCGTTAAACCGGTCAGCGTGCATAATGTTTGCCATTTGCTGAACTCATGGGACGACCATATTTTAATCGAAGAGGTTGAAGACGGTTATCAGGTACACTGGAAGGAGCGGATTAAGAATGAGACCGATATGCTGCGAAAGACTTCCCGAATTGGGGTATGCTCCGCGTAATCCTCAATATCCGCAATAACCTTTGGGAGAACTACCCGAATACCTTGAAAGCGGACTGGCTGCGAAGCCCATCGCAAACAGCGGCGATCTCGTGGCGCTCATTTCCCATCACTTGCAAAAGAGCGGGTGTGAGGCTTGAATAACGAGTCCTCATCAGCGCTGGCAAATGGGTCAGCCAGCCGCCTGCGTTCGGTCGATCGTACCGCACTAAACGAATACGTTGCGCGCACCACATCCTTGCCTCCGGCATTCGATCTTATCCCGCGATTGCTTCTCCTGCTCGATGATTCTGACGCAAATGGCGATGCTCTGGCGGATGTTATTCGGGTGGACGCTGGACTGAAATGAGCGGGTTGGATGTTTTGACCGCACTCAAATCGCACCCCTATTCCAAGCATTGCATTTTAGTTATGCTCTCCGGGCTCAAAGACGTTAAAGCCATCAACGCTGGTTACCAACTCGGAGCCAAAACGTTTCTCTTAAAACCACTAACGAAAAAAGACATCGTAGAGCTTCTCAATTCCCTAAGCAGTCAGATCACCATTGAGGAACTTCCGAATGGTTACATGCTTCACTGGGTTCAGCCGATCGGAAACAGCCCGATTAACCCATTGAAAGCCAAAAGAATATCGGGCATTCCACCCGACTGCTCGCCCACCTAATTACGCTCTCTTGTCGTATTCAAGGTAATTCCGGACGATTTCTGTAAATGCACCAGACGAGCACCGTTAGTCCCTTGTGGCAGGTCGATTGCGACGAATTCGCAAAGTTAAAGGTCGAGTTCGAAATATTCGATGTGACGGCATCCGAACATATCCGCTTTTTAAATGCTTTCTGCAAAGTTTACCGATTTCGATACACGATTTTGGGAACTTCCGCACGATGTCGGCCAGAGGTCTCAGAATAGCCACCAAGGAAGCCAAGGCGAGGATTTGACGGTTTTTATCAAGTAACCTCCGGGACGGGGACGGATGCGGCTGATGGTCAGGAATAACGCTGAGCAAAACGAGGTGGGCTTCGACACCTGCTGAAGCCAAAGCCCAAGGCGGGTCGCCAACCGAGAGATACCAGTCTGAAAGATATTGACCGATCACAATTGTAAAGATAACTGGAATGCGGTGGAGATTCCAAATCCGCTCCTTTCGCAACAAGGGGGCTAGAGCCTATTGATTCGAGCCATTCAGCCTCAAACCCCCTAGAGCAAACTCTGTTTGCAAATTCTTGAAGACGGTCAATATTCGTTTCGTGGGAGCACCGCCGTTTTTGGATCGAGATGTTACATATATTGGTTGTTGACGACACGCACGCGGACTTGCTGCTGGCTGAGTGGGTGCTGCGATCCTGCAAAATCCTGAATCCTATCCGCCTGCTGAAAAGCGGCGCTGACTGTATTCGCTACTTCGAAGCGAACGAGCCCACAAAGAGTAGCTACGAACCGTGCATTGTTTTTCTGGATATGATTATGTCGCCGATGCCTGGAGCAGCCGTTCTGCGCAGTCTGCGCGACAGTAATCTCATCGGCAGTTCGATCATCGTGATACTATCCGGAATCACCGACATCAAGCTGATCCAGGAAGGCTATAAACTGGGTGCCAAGACTTTCCTGTTCAAACCGATTAAATCCGAAGACGTGCTCGAACTGATAAATTCGCTCAACGGGTTGGTATACGACCAGGAAACGATGGATGGAAACGTGCTTCACTGGGCCTCCACGCCATTGGAAAAACAATTGAGCGACACAGAGGCTATCCGCCGTCTCGGTAGTTTCCGCACAGTTTATGACTAGTACTAGCAAGCCAACGACCATGGCGAAGGTAAACCGTTAAACCAGGCCTCAAAACATTAAAAAACCAAAACGACGAGGCGGTCTCCCAATGTGATGCTGGATATTTTAGCCGTTTCAGTGGCAAACGACAATTAGGATTCCGCTCGGGAAGAATAATTG
>JAQGOX010000284.1 GCA_028293365.1 Verrucomicrobiales bacterium
ACTTCGGATCAGAAGGTTACAGGTTCAAGTCCTGTCGGATGCACCATTTAGCTTCAGCCTTCGATTAAACCCGAGGGGCAGAATTCGCTTTCGGTTCGCCTGGCCCGATATTCTCCTTTGCAGAGTCGTGCCGGATCTCGCGCACTTCAGGTAATGCTGCCAGATATGTCAAAAACTGACGATGATGGCGATGAACGTGACAATAAGTAAGTCGCATCGTCTTTAAGCCTTGCTCGGTCGTTTGGATTTCCAGCGGCTGCTGCGCAATATGACCATCTTCGAGTATCTCTTCAATTCTCACCATGCTTTTGCCACCGAATGGATCAAACGCTATGGTAACCATGCTAAATTTGCAGGTGCTCAGCCAGCGCCTTTCCAGTGAGCTGATGATTGTTAGAACCGCCAGGATCAGAACACTCACGCCCAATCCCGCGAGTGCGTAACCGGCACCCACTACCATACCGATAGCAGCCATAACCCAAATGGTGGCGGCGCTGGTCATGCCGGAGACGCCTACAGCTCCACGCAAAATCGCGCCCGCTCCCAAAAATCCGACTCCGGAAACAATTTGAGCGGCAATGCGGCTCGGATCACCACGACTAAATGAAACCGATGCCATCGTAAAGACTGCTGAACCAAGACAAACCAGGGTCAAAGTGCGAAAACCCGCGGGCTTTTCCTTTTTCTCGCGCTCGATTCCCACGATCGACCCGCAGATTACGGAAATGATCGCGAGAAAAATGTTCACCCACGGATCCGCAAAAAGTCCATGCCAATTATATAATAGTCTTTCCATCAAGTGCGCATCTAAAACGATGCCTCACAAATCAGTTATCGTAACTGCCGTTCAGTTGTCGTGGACAGTCCTTCCATTTGCCCATCTCTTAAAGGCACCATCCCATCACTTCGGAGAACGATTGGCGAAATCCTATTGCTTCCGAAGGATAACGGACCAATGGACCCCGGCAAACATGCTGGCGACTCCCGCGAGCATCATTCCGCTCATGAGCCAAACATCGAAGGCTGGAATCAAAAGAACCGATGCCTGGACGACAGCAGCCTGTTCGTTGTTATAAACCGTTTGATAGGAAAATGGCTTTGGTTTTGATCCGTAGGAAAGTCCTATCGAAGGACTTCCCAGAATCGCGAGAGTGCCCAGGACAATCAAAGCCCAGGCACAAAATCGCTGATGAGTGCGGCGCATTGAGGGGCTTATTCTATTGCAAGAAAAACCAACTGTAAAGCGCGTCAAAATCGAAACCGCAGGCAGTGGCCGGATAACAGTTACTTTCTGCGCACGGAATCCAGAAAGCTGGCCCGATTCTAATTCTTCAACAGGCCGAACCCGGGTCGCCGCTACAGTTTGTCTCGGTGACAAAGCCGCGCTTTGATCGGCTTTCGCATTTTGGTCGTTTCGTATTCGAAAATTTGTTTTCCCCGTGACGCTATTTCCCGCTTAACCTGAACAAACATGGCAGGCGAACCGCAATTAACACCGATGATGGCGCAATACCGGCGCATCAAGGCCGAACTCTCGGCCGACACGCTCCTGCTTTTCCGTCTGGGCGACTTTTACGAAATGTTTTTTGAGGATGCGCAGTCAGGCGCGCAGCTCTTGAATGTGGCGCTGACCAAGCGTGGGGTCGTGCCAATGTGTGGCATTCCGTTTCATGCGGCCAATGCCTATATCGCGAAAATACTCAAAGCCGGACGCAAGGTCGCGATTTGTGATCAAGTGGAAGAGGCGAAGCCGGGGCAGCTTGTCAAACGGGAAGTAACGCAGATTCTTAGTCCCGGAACCCATTTTGATGAACGGATCCTCGCGGCGGAACGCAATAATTTTCTGGCCGCGATTTACGCGTCGGGAAAGAGCTTTGGCATCGCCTATCTGGATCTTACCACGGGTGATTTCAAGGCGACTGAGGTGATCGGGGATGCGGCGCTCAACAACGAGCTCGAGCGAATACGACCCGCGGAGATTATTCATCCGGTGGAAGCAGTATCTTTGCGAGCAGCAATACAGTCGTTTCCGGCCGTTTTAAACGCGTATGATGATTGGGTATTTGCTCCGGAGACGGCCGTATTCACGCTACGGGATCATTTCAAAGTGGCGTCGTTGGATGGATTTGGATTGAAGGACAAATATGCGGCTATCGCAGCCGCAGGCGCAATCCTCCATTATCTCTCACAACATTTACGCAGGAATATTGCGCATCTCACCGGGATGAGCTGTTACGAGTCGAGCGATTATCTGGTGCTGGATAGTATTTCGCTGAGAAATTTGGAGGTGCTGGAGCCGCTGAATCCTGATGCCAGGCGCTCGGCCTCGCTTTATGCGAGTGCGAATCGAACCGTGACACCGATGGGGGCGAGGCGTTTGCGGGATTGGCTCGCTCAGCCTTTATCACGGCTCGACGAAATCTTGCGGCGGCAGGGGGCGGTCCGGCAATTTATTGATCACGCGGACGCACTCAATGGCTTCCGCAATGCACTGAAGGAGGTGCGGGACCTCGAACGAACGTTGAGCCGTTTGAGTGTGGGCACCGGGAATGCGCGTGATTTGCAGGCGCTGGCCCTGGCGCTGAAGCAGGTTCCGGCGCTGCGCGCCACAGTTGAGATGATCGCGCTTCCCAAAGGTCGATCGGGCGAAGGCGAGCAGGTCCTATCCGAAGACTGGCCCAGCGCAACCGATGCTCGAAATCAATTTCCCTCATTGCTTGAGGAAATGGTGGCACGGTTGCTCGATTTTCCCGCCCTGGTGGAAACGCTTGATCGAGGAATTGCGGATGAACCGCCGCTTGCTTTGAAAGAAGGCGGAATGATTCGTGACGGATTCGACGCACCGTTGGATGAATTGCGCCGCGCCACGCACGAGGGCAAAGATTGGATCGCGAAGCTGCAGCAGCAGGAAATCGAACAGACGGGCATCTCTTCTCTTAAAATCCGATACAACTCGGTTTTTGGATATTACATCGAAATCACTCGCTCCAATTTGGACAAGGTTCCGGCCCACTACATTCGCAAACAAACGATTGCGAACGGCGAGCGCTTCATCACTCCCGCGCTGAAGGAAATGGAAGCAAAGATCCTTGGGGCGGAAGAGCGGAGCGTGAAGCTTGAGTACGAGCTTTTCCTGCAACTGCGCGAACAGGTCATTGCACAGCTCGCCGGAATTCAGCAAACGGCGCAGGTGCTGGCGCGGCTTGATGTTCTCAGTTCTTTTGCGGAGACGGCGCGCCTCTATGATTATTGCGCGCCGGAGATGCGCGACGAAGGAGTCATCGATATCCAGGATGGCCGGCATCCGGTGTTGGATCAAATCCTGACGGACGAGCGCTTCGTGGCGAACGATACACAGCTCGATGGAAAGAAGCAGCAGCTCGTATTGATCACCGGACCGAATATGGCCGGAAAAAGCACTTACATTCGGCAGGTGGCACTGCTTACATTGCTGGCGCATACGGGGTCTTTCATTCCAGCGAAAAAGGCTCGAATCGATTTGGCGGACCGAATTTTTACTCGTATTGGTGCGAGCGATGATCTTTCGCGCGGGCAATCGACCTTCATGGTTGAGATGAGTGAAACAGCGAACATCCTGAACAATTCCACCGCGCGGAGCCTGGTCATTCTAGATGAGATCGGACGAGGGACGAGCACATTTGACGGGCTCAGCCTCGCCTGGTCGATAGTCGAACACATCCATAACATTTCCGGAGCGAAAACATTGTTTGCGACTCATTACCATGAACTGACCGAACTGGCGGGACGATTGCCCCGGGTTAAAAACTTCAATGTGGCGGTTCGAGAATGGAATGATCAGATCATTTTTCTACGCAAGATAGTCGCGGGAGGGACTGATAAAAGTTACGGCATTCAAGTGGCGCGTCTCGCGGGCGTTCCGAAATCGGTGGTCGATCGTGCCAAAGAGATACTTTCGAATCTGGAAGAAGCCGAACTAACCCCGGAAGGACGCGCGCGGTCTTCATCACGACAGCGCGGTGAGCGGGAAAAGCTCCAAAAACTTGCGCCGCCACCGCAAATGGATTTGTTTTCACGATGACCCTTAAAACACCGGTTTTAAGTGTAAATAAAAGAGGCCAGGAGATTTCGCCTGGCCTCCAGTGTTTATATTACCAAGACAAGCCGTTTTACGGTTTGTGCAAGCGATAGAACTGGGCACTTCCGGAGGTCGTTACGGTAGCCGAACCTGCGGCAGAGATCGGGTTCGGCGTGCCTGAAAGTGCTGTCCAGCCGGAGCCGAGTGTTGCTGAGGATTCAAAGGTGAACCCAACGGCATCGGCACCCCAATTGATTTTTAGACTATTCCCAGAGATTGCTCCCAGTGAAAGTTTGGGCGTTACGGCCTGAGCAACCACTTTGATTAGTTGAATCCCGTTGACAGCCGGGAAGTTAATGACGCCCAGCCGGTCAGCGGGTGTTTCGGGGACAACAGAAAGCACGAGGGTTCCATCGGCAGCGGGGTGCAGATCATCGAATTCGACGTAATTTCCTTTATCACGGGCGTTCTCGTTCGTGCTTGAGGCGCGCACAAACGTTCCGCTGAATTCTCCGCCATGTTGCGCAACAATGTGCAAGGTTGGCGAAACTGCAGCGCCAGTAACGGTGATTCCTTCTTCGTAGGTCGCATTAAAGTTGAAGCCAGCAGTGTACAAGATCAGATCGTAGGTGCCCGCCGGCACATTGCTAAAGATCAGGTCCAGATTGGTATCAGTGTTGTGTACATACCCTTGATACAGGACGTGCAAGGCATCAGAAAACCCAGAGCCAGTGATACTGGTTCCTGTACCTGTGAAATTCAACAGCACGGGAGTCGGACCACCCGAAGCGTCCACAAGCGCAGCATCTGTGGCCGTGAAGCCGCTGATATTATTGAAGTTCTCCTGAGGAACAACGCCAGTAACATCAGTCGGTGCAAGCGTTCCGCCGGCGATAGCGGTATAGGCGCCGACAAAGTTGACTCCGATATAGGGTTGCTCGTTCGAGGTTTCGGTACCTGCGACCGTCAATTTCGCGTTGCCACTGTTGAAACTGTTTCCACCGACACTGACAATGACGCGATAGATGGCGCCATTATCCGCCAGGGTTAGGACCGGCGTGATGAAGGTCGCATAGTTCGCACCGGGAATATCCACGTTGTTTTTCTGCCACTGGAAGTAAATGGGAGAAGCACTTGAGTTGACCGCTGTCGAAAATGTGGCACGCCCGCCGGCGGCAGCAGTCGCATCCGCAGGTTGCCGGGTGATTGTGAGGTTAGCACCATCTGGATTAATGAAGGTCGCAACTGCGTTTCCGCCCAGGTCAGGCAATGTGACGGGATCGGCGGTCGAACCAGCTAAACGTGTGGCAAGTCCTAAATGGACTTCGCCTCCGCCTTGTTTGAGCAGAACTTCGAGCAAATAGTTATGACCGGCCTGCAATCCCGATGCCACGACCATTTGGTCGACGGTGAAGACACCGCCGCAGCAGGGAGTCGTGAGCAGCGGAGACAAATTATCAGCGGTTTGGTCCGTGCTGAATGAGAATTGTGCTTCATCGTCGCTGTGCATGAAGAACTCATAATCCCCTGAAGTAACCGGCGTAAAGATCGCGGTCAGACGTACGCCGTAATCCGCACCCGCGGGTGCATTATTGATCAAAAATGAACGTACGAAATCCACCTGATCGGGGCTGGCGGGAAATTTGGGACTGGCGGTCAAGTCGGCTACGGTAGCGCCGGTGATTCCGAAGAAGAACTCACGTTTGACCCACCCCGGAGTCAATTTCCAGGCATGGAAATTCGTTGAGGAATTAAGCCCGATCAGATTGCCCGCGAGGTCGGCGACGTTCTTAACCGTGACCGTATATAGGCTGCCTTCTGTTTGTGCACTGGTCGTCAAAACCACATCTTTCGAGGTTTCCGTGTCCAACGTTGCAGCGGTAATCGTAAGACCGCCACTCAGAGTGAAATTTGTAAGCGCGATGCTGTCAGGACGCAAAGGTTTGGTGAACGAGACCCGGACGTCTTTCAGTGTCGCGGAACCGATAGCTTTCACCAGTTTGGGCCCGACTGAATCCGAGCCCGAATTCGGAAGGGCATTGAAATCGGCTGAGGTTAAGGCATCGCTCTGGCTGAAGATGAAGCGGTCCATGAATAAGCCCGCTTCGCGGGTCCCGATTTTGAAGATCATCGGAATCCCCGCGTCCACCTGCTCTTGTGTAACCGTAAAGACTTTCGAATCCTTAAAGACGTTGTAGCTATTGGCAGCGGGAACCTGCACCGCGTTGTTGACGCTGGCACCGGCAAATGCGGTGGGATCAACATCGCCGAGAGTATTGGGCATCCAAAAACTATTGGCACTGTTGGGATCGAGATCGGTATGATCTTTATCGGCGCGCCAGCGATAATAGACGGAATAATCTCCGGCCGAGGTGAATTTAATGGAATACTCTGCGTAGCTGAGGGCGGGAAGGGTTGTGTTGTTGACGCCGGCAATAAAAAGAGCGGCGCCACCACTGGCGGCGACCTCGTTAGTTACTGTCCAGGTTGTGACCCCGCTATTCAACAGTGTCACCTTCCCTTCTGCTTCGAAGGCAACATAGTTGCCCGCACCCTGAACAATCACGTCGGTATCCGCATTTTGCTGAGCGTTGAAATCTGCCGCGGTTAGTGCATCACTTTGACTGAAGAGAAATCGGTCCATAAATAAGCCTGCCTCACGGGTTCCGATTTTGAAAATCAGAGGCACCCCAGCATCCACCTGTTCCTGGGTGATGGTGAAAACTTTTGAATCTTTGAAAACGTTGTAGCTATTGGCTGCCGGAACCTGCACGGCGTTGTTTACACTCGCTCCGGCGAAGGCAGCGCTGTCCACATCTCCCAGGGTGTTTGGCATCCAGAAACTATTGGCGCTGTTTGGATCCAGATCTGTATGCCCCTTGTCTGCACGCCACCGGTAATAAACCGAGTAATCACCAGCCGTGGCGAACTTGATCGCATACACGGCATAGCTGAGGGCTGGAAGCGTGGTGTTGTTGATTCCGTCGATGTAAAGAGCGGAACCGCCGCTGGCGGCGACCTCATTAGTTACCGCCCATGTAGTCACACCGTTATTGATCAACTTCAAATAGCTCTCGGCTTCAAAAGCAACAGAAGTGCTGCCCGCAGGCTGCAAAACAGTGGCCGCTTTTAGGTTTGGGACGAGATAGAGGCAAATGGCCAGGATCAGGAATTTCAATGGTTTGAATCGTTCGAAGACGTACATAACGTGGATTGTTGTTATCGTGTTGAAACGGCCTCCTTCCCTGGCATCCGCAATTGCGTCACGGAAAGAGATCGTTTACCTCTTGGTTTGTTGCTGGGTTCCGAGGAGTTATAACGAATTTATTTGGAGAAAGGCAAGATCAAATGCTATTTGCACAGCCTGGTCCCGCTAATCAACCAATGTCTCAACAGTTACAACGTGATATCGTCTTCCGGACCGGCGGCACCGCCGAATGCTTTGACGTCGGAGCACAAAAGTTTTGCCCAGTCTCGAAGGGGCTCTGTCGAAGCAAGGTGATCCAGGGTTTTGAGGTTATTGAGTTTACTCTTGCCATATTAGCCTTTTGATTCATAGCGTTCATTTGAGAACGGATGCACACTCGTGATATCAGATTTCTGAGTCTTCTGCTCTGCCTTGCAGGATTTAGTCTTAAGCCATTAGCTGCTGATTTCACGGAAACCCAGACGTTTCGTTGCCTCTTCAGACCGCAAGTCATGGCCCTTTCGGATGTAAATGGCGATGGATGGAGCGATTTGATCGTCGGGATCGCCGAGGGAGGCGTCGAGATTTATCTCAATTCCGGGTCCGGCGAGTTCAAAACAAAACCGACCCAGGTCCTGCCTGCTTATGTATCCGATCTTGTGCTGAGAGACTTTGACGGCGATGGGAGAAACGACATTGCGGTTGCGCAGGCCGATGGTCAAATCTCCATCTGGCGTGGCAATGGCGACGGATCTTTCAAGCAATCCCAGAGTTTGACAAACGATTTTTCCGGCTACCAGGAAACCATTTTGGTGGCCGATTTGAATGGCGACGGCTTGGTTGACCTGGTTTCAACTGATGCGGACAGCCACAAAATGCTGCTGATTCTAAATAGCGGAAACGGTGGATTCTCCATCGCACAAACATTAACGATTCCTTTAAATGTAAGTGTCGCAGTTCGTTCAGTTCCAGGACATTTAGAACCGGAGATTCTAGTGGTTTCGGTCGAACCTCCCGAGCTCCATATTTGGCGGAATATTTCCGGTGACTGGAAGGCTTACAAACGGGTTGATCTACCGCGGTTTGGAGTCGGCCGGAGTTCCCTGCGTTGCACACCAGAAGTCGGCGATGTCAACCAGGATGGCATTGAAGATTTAATCATTTTCAAAGACGGCGTGGCGGAATTGCGTGTTTTAACTGGAAAGCCCACGGGCGGTTTAAATACTTCGGCCTCGTTTTCCGCTCCTCGTCCAATAAATGGAGCCTCCCGGATGCAGAGTGATCATCGGCCAGCCGCGGCTGTGGCGTACGGATCTTGCGGTGTTTTGATCCGCGAGGAGTTTTCGGAGCGGGTGGCAGACTGGAAACTGGTTGCGGATGTTCCTTCGGGAAATCTGATAAAGGCAGAAGAACAACCCGATGGCAATCGATTAATTGTAGCGGTGGATTTCTATGGTTTCGCGCATGTTTATAGCACTCGACCGGTCCAGGCCACTCAGCCTCTCTCGAACGTGTTCGAATACTTCGACCCGAATTACGACGCAACGCGGGCTCCCTCATTTACAAGCCGGGTTTGGGGAACAGCCGATGGTCTGCCCGGAAACGCGGTCCGTTCCATTGTTCAGGCTTCTGATGGCTATGTATGGGTAGGAACGACGGAGGGACTGGCACGATTCGACGGCGAAGCGTTCCGCCGTTGGGGGATCAATTCCAATGGCACGGTTTTTAATAGAAGCTGTGAAGCGCTCGCGGAAGATCCGAAAGGGAGGCTCTGGGTGGGGTATTTACGGGGCCTCATGCGCATTGAGGGAAATTCCATCGCGGAAAACTATGTCACTAATCTCACTGATCCCCGGATTTTCTCTCTCAAGTTTTCGAAAGAAGGAGATTTGTGGATTTCCGAATTCAAAGGAGTCGATCGTTTTCGGAACGGGGTATTTGAGTCCATTTCGCATCCGGAAATTCCCAGCGCAAAACCTACGGTACTTAATTCCATGTCGTTGTCTCTCAATGCGGCTTCCAACCAGATGCTGGTCGCAACGAGTGGCGGGATATTTCGTTTTGATACAACGAGCAACCTGCCAGAGGGAAAATGGCTGCACGGTCCGCTCGACTGCAGTTTTCCCACTGTAGTCGCGACCGGGGCGAATGGTGAGATTTATGCCGGCGATATGTTGGGTGGGGTCAGTGTTCTATCGAGCAATGGCTTTCATGGGTACTTTCTTAAAAGTGGATTTCCCGCTGCTGATGGACCATCTCGAATCACAGCACTGGCCTGTCGCCGTGATGGCTCCGTGTGGGTGGGAACGTTAGGTGGACTATTCGTCCTTCGTAATGGATTACTGACGAGAGCTGCTGATGCGCAGGCATTGCGACACAAGATAACCGCGCTCGCCTTCGATCATGATGACAATCTCTGGGCGGGAACCGATGGATTTGGCATTGTGTTGCTCCGCTTTCCGCTGTTTAACGCTTTCACCACGCGCGATGGACTTTTGTCGGATCGCGTAAATGCGGTCGCGGAGAGTCCGGGTCAAACTCTTTGGGTCGCTACTGACACCGGTTTATGCACGAATTCGGGAACGAGATTCAAACCATACGCCTTGCCACCCGGCGTCCTCCCCTGCGCTTTTAGCGCAATCTGCCTTCGAACTAATGGAGAGGTCTGGACGGGAGGTGATAGCGGGAAACATCACGTTTTAAAAAACACGGGATTTGTTTCAACCACTGATTTTGGTTATATCGATCATCTTTCTTTTTTTGAGCTCGAAAATAAAGCCTTGCTCATGATTTCAGATGCCGGTGTGGGGTGGGACGACGCGAAAGCCGGATCTTCGATCAGCTCCGATATACTCGGTCATCCTTCGGCGCGTAATGTTTTTGAAGATTCAAAAGGAGGGATCTGGTTTGGAACTATCGAAGGACTTTACTTCTATGATCGCAAAACTTTCCGTACAAATCGCCTTCCGGACCCCTCCCTCACGGGACGATGTGAAGTGGCGCACGAAGACCCGACGGGCGCTCTCTGGATTATCTCGGACCAGGGATTGGTCCGGCTTAAAAACAGCCGATACTCCTCTATAAGGTTGAATGCAGGATTATTCGACGAAAAACTTCTTTCAATGGTTGATGACGATCTGGGTAATTATTGGTTTGGAACGGGTAATGGAATTTTTCGTGTCGAATCGAAGCAACTGAACGATTACGCGGATGGTAAGCGCGCACATATCGAGTGTATTCACTATGGCCTCAGCGATGGCATGCTCAATGAACAATGTGCTTATGGGCATCCCGCAGCATGCCGCTCGCAGAATGGCGCCCTATGGTTTGCGACAGCAAAAGGTCTAATGCAAATTGATCCGCAACGAATCATTCGTTCTTCGGCAGCTCCGAAAGTATTTTTTGACGAGATCAGTGACGAATCCGGGATTCTGTATAGTCGTTTTGCTCCGGGTGAAGGCAGCGATTCCTCGCTCAAGTCCCTGCCTCTTAAACATGGTGATGTGCGATCCTTAACATTTCAATTCTCGTCACCACGATTTTCCGTGCATGGAACAAAAATGTTTGAATACCGCCTCAAAGGGCTGGAGAAGAATTGGACGCAGTCGGAGCGGGGGAAAGCATCCTACAATTATTTGCCGCCAGGCGACTATTTTTTTGAGGTCCGCGCTGCAAGTTCCAACGGTCACTGGTCACCCATTCTTGCAATACCAGTTCAAATTCAACCCCTGCTTACTCAACGGCACGACTTCTACGTCGTTTCCGGAACGTTGCTTATTGGGTTTTTCGCGCTGTTCGGCACCTACCGCCGTCGTGTCCATCGTCAGATGCAAGTGCTTCGGCAGAGAACGGCCATCGCCGAAGAAAGATCCAGAATCGCGCGCGATCTGCACGATGATATTGGCGCCAGCCTGACTCAAATAGCCATGACCAGCGAACTCGCACAAGCTCGTTTGACCGCTGGAAATGGAGCCGGAAATGAAATCGAAAAAGTTTCTCAACTCGCGAGAGGTGCAGTCGAGAACATGAGCCAGATCATTTGGTCCACCAATCCCAAGTTCGACACTTTGTCCGGTTTGAGCGCCTATATGCGTGAGTTTGCCTCGAAATTTCTCCCTGAATCCATTGAAGTGCGGTTCGATGCGCCGGACCTGGAAGAAATCCACGTGACTTCCGAGTTCCGTGCCAATATTTTTTATCTCCTAAAGGAGGCGATCGCGAACATACTAAAGCATTCCCGCGCCTCCAAAGTCACAATCAAGCTAAGGAACGAAGCGGGAGTATTGGATTTGAACGTCATCGACAACGGTATTGGTTTTACGCAAAACCAACGAATGCTCATCAGCACCGGACTCGACAGCATGAAGAAGCGGGCTGCCGACCTGCACGGACGGATTGAGGTTATTTCCGAACCGGGCAAGGGCACCACAATCAATGTCTCCTTCCCGTTGCGTGACCACACCCTGCTCCCGGTTCTTTCCCAGTAAGCACCCCAAAGTCAAACAACCATGAAAATTAGGCTCTACATCACTCTACGGATAACTGGTACATGGATGTGTTGCTTCCTGGCTGCCGCGGCAGCGGAAAAGCCGTCCTCGCTGGAGGCGACACCCGGAAGGCTGCCTAAAAATATTTTGCCAATAAATTACTCGATCAGATTAAAGCAGGACGCAAACACGCTGACGACGGAAGGAGAGGTGACCGTGGACCTAAAAGTCATACAGCCGACCCAAACCATCATTTTTAATTCCCTCGATTTGGAATTTAGCGCCGCTCTGCTTGATGGCATCTCACTGCAGGTTCCGACTATTGATGCAGCGGCTCAAACTGCAACCCTTACGCTACCTTCGTCGCTGCAAAAAGGACGACATTCGCTGCAGCTTACGTTTCGTGGCAAAATCACCCGGCAACCGACCGGCCTCTACCTGGAGAAATATCGTTCCCCGTCAGGGGAAAAAGTGTTGCTTGGCACACAGATGGAGCCGACCGATGCACGACGGATGTTTCCCTGTTGGGATGAACCGGTGTTCCGGGCGAAATTTCAATTGACTGTAAATGTACCCGCCGGAGAGACCGCAATCTCAAACACGCGCATCACTGCGGAACGCACATTGGCGGATGGAACCAGGGAGCTTTCCTTCGCCTCAACGCCATCAATGGCGAGCTATCTGGTCGTCCTCTGCGTGGGCGCGTTTGAATCGATACACGACGAGGTCGATGGAATTAAGCTCGGTGTCTGGACGACCGAAGGCAAACGCGAACAGGGACGCTATGCATTAGAGTCGATGAAAAAGATCGTCCATTATTACAACAACTATTTCGGCGTGAAATTCCCGCTGTCGAAACTGGACCTGATCGCAGTGCCGGGAGGATTTGCGGGCGCGATGGAAAACTGGGGTGGGATTACTTTCAATGAAACGGCTTTGCTATTCGACCCATCCACAAGCTCGCAGAACACTAAAGAAACTATTTTTAATGTTGTCGCACACGAGATTGCCCATCAGTGGTTCGGCGATCTTGTAACGATGGCCTGGTGGGACAATCTCTGGCTCAACGAAGGATTCGCTTCATGGATGGGAACCAAGTGCACGGATCATTTCAACCCCGAGTGGCAGATTTGGCTTCGCGCCAATGCCGGAAAGGAGTACGCGATGAGCCGCGACGCACGGCGCACCACACACGCCATCCAGCAACCGGTAAAGAACGAGAGCGCCGCGTCCGACGCCTTCGACGAAATCACCTATTTAAAAGGTCAAGCGTTCATCCGAATGCTCGAAGCCTATGTCGGGGAAAAAGAGTTTCGCAGCGGTATTCGTCGCTACATCAAGGCCCACTCTTACGGCAGCGCCACCACTCAAGACCTCTGGAGCGCGCTCGAAAAATCTTCTGGCAAATCAGTACGCGCTATGGCGCAAGGCTGGACCACCCAACCCGGATTTCCAGTCGTTAATGTGACATCCCGCGAGGGCGACGGTGGTGGTGATTTGCTGGTCACCCAGGAACACTTCACCGTCAACGACCCGGCGCCAACGCCACATACGTGGCAGATTCCCGTTTCAATTGGGCGTGCAGGGCAGCCCGAAGCAATACAGACAATATTGTTTACTGGTAACTCCGGGGCCATTCCCGTCCGAGTCGCGGGCGGCGGCGCAAGAAAAGTAAATTTCGGCAACACCGGGTTCTATCGCGCATCCTATTCAACGCAACTCGCCCAGGCCCTGGCATCGCAGTTTTCAGCGCTCAGCGAGGACGATCGGGTCAATCTGCTAAGCGATGCCTGGGCCATGACCGAAGCAGGTCGCGCTGATGCCGGCCAATATCTGGATCTGGTGGCGCGGCTTAATCCCGGCGAACGGTCTCTCGCGATTTGGGACCAGGTGCTGGGGAGCCTGGGACAGATCGAAGAATTCGAACATAACAGCGCAGGTGGGCCAGCGTTTGAACTGTGGATGAAGACTCGGCTCCGCGGCCCGCTGACTCGGCTTGGTTGGGATCCAAAGGCGCAGGAACCATCGAATGAAGGTCTGTTGCGGACCAGGATTATCACCGCGCTTGGAATGATAGGCGATGACGAGGTGGTTGTGGAGGCGCGACGGCGTTTTACAAACTTCCTGACCAACGCGCCTTCGCTTGCGCCCGACCTTCGCACACCTGTTTGTCAAATCGTAGGACGGCATGCCGACACTGCGACCTGGGAAAAATTACACGCCCTGGCGTTGACATCCGGCAGCACCGAGGAACAAAACCGTTACCAGCAATCCTTTCAAAACGTGAACAATGCGACCCTCGCTCACCGTACTCTTGATTTGGCCCTCACTGAGGAGCGCCCTCTTGCACAATGGTTTCCAATCGTTCCTTCAGTCGCGGATCGCCATCCTGATCTGGCCTGGGAATTTGCTCAACTTCACGCCGATGCACTTATCTCGAAAGTGCCCGCCGGAGGGGCCTTTTTTACTCGTAACACCTACTTCGGATCCGTGGCAGCTCCGTTCAATGAGCCAGCACGCGCGGACGAACTGGAGGCATTCGTTGCGCGGAAGGTTGGCCCGGATGCCGGGCCTGAAACCGCAAAGATCGCGGAACAGATTCGATTCAAGGCTGCCTTCAAGGCACGCTTACTTCCGGTAGTCGATGCGTGGATTGCCTCCCAGAAAAGAGACAAGCCAAAGGGTTAAACAGAGTCGAAAGTGATTTTGTTCCCGGCTTCGAATTTCTACTGCCTGAGTGGAAGTAATTCCCAGTGTTCGCCGAAAAACCCCGCCGTTGCGATCCCACCCGGAGAGCGAGCATTCACGGGAGTGTTGAGATCTATGATAGCGAAATCTGGAAGTTTGGACACTTGGCGGGCATTATTAAGATAGTCGTATTCGCGGTAGGTAAAGCCACTGTTCAGCACAATATAGTGTTTTGGGTTCAGCGGATTT
>JAQGOX010000308.1 GCA_028293365.1 Verrucomicrobiales bacterium
ATTTCACCCGAGGATTCAAGCGTCGCCTTGAGTTTTAAACGCAGGTCTGAAACTCCAAAAGTGATCGGTTGATTGCGCCCGACTCGTGCTTCCGTGGATTGCTGAATGAAAGGAAGCAGTTCAACAAGCTGTGCCAGTGTCAACGCCATCATTGCCGGAGTGTCTCCGCCTGCAAGTGTTTCAAGGCGTGCCAGCAATTCGGCGTCGCCGTGGGAAAGAGCGCAGGCTCCTTTGCTGATAAAGCTGTTTAATGGGGCACGAGTGGCACCGATCTGTCCCTCGAAGCAGAGCATTACCTTTCCCCGCATGATTGCATCAGGAAGGTTGGGAGGAAAAATGGTGCAAATCGAAAGCGGATCGCCGGATTCACTCTGTACGATTGCCGCGCCTCGACGTTGGAGCGCAGGCGATTTCGGTGCGCCAGCCCTGAGCGGGTTATTAGCGGCGACTGCCTGAACAGCGGTCGGGTTCCCGGACTGCAATGTGAAAATCCCCACTGCAATCGAATGCGCGCAGATCGTGCCCCAACTTCTCGAAGCCCGGCAGGTGCAAAGATTCTCGATATTAATCGAATCTTTAATTAGCAGCCCGGCGCGGTACGAAGTGCTTCCATCCTGAACGATGCCTTTCAGCGTCGGTGGACTCCAGTCGCCACTCAAGACCTTACCGCTCGCAACGATCGCGCGCGCCTGTTTGACAACATCCCAGCCGGCAATTTTAGCGAGGAAGACCTCCGATAGTGCAACGTCAGCCATGCGGCTTTAGGAAGTCGTGGTCTGAATCAAAATGTTAAGATCGAGAAATGGCAGGCCTGTCCGACTATTTAGCCTCATCCTTGAGTTCCTGGAGTTTTTTCTTAGCGCCGGAATGGCCATTTTTTGCAGCCTTTTCCAGCCATTTTTTGGCGGTCTCCGTATTCTTCTCGACCCCGTCGCCGTTCAAATAACGAATCCCGAGATCATATTGAGCATAGTCTGCGCCCGCTTCCGCCTTCTTCGTTTGGAATTCCAGGCGCTTCTTATCCGTGTCCGCCTTTGCAGCATCTGCCTTAGCCGGATCGATTGGAGGTTCTACCCGCGGGGTGGGCACCGGAGCGCCGGGCGCGCCGGTGGAGGTGCGTGGAGGTAACTGCGGCGCAATTCTTCTGGTCAATCCGCGCGGATCTGTTGCAGTGGCTGCATGGCTAACGATTGGAAGTGAAAATGCGATGAGCGCAAGAAAGACCTTTTTCATGACTGCCACCAAGATCCCATACGAACGAAAAGGGGGCAAGGTGAAACCATCCTACCGCCGGCCATCGTACCAAAGCGCGCATTCCTCTCGCTGGCGGAGAACCGTTTTAGGACGCAAGGCTGTTTTCAATAAAAAGCGAGTATGCTCGAAGGCGGAGTATAGATGGAATTTGCGAACGGAAGTGATCAAGGGAAATGAGCGAATGATCACAACTTTCCGGGTGTGTAACTGAGCCAACTTTTTCAGTCGAATACTGAACTCGATTTCTTCAGTGGCAAACAGCTTCTCGCTGAATCCTCCCAACTGTCTAAACGCGGCGGACTCACAGTAAATGAACGACCCAGCCGCCCAGTGTTTTAGCCTGCTAATGAAGTTCCACAAATGGGTAACGAGGACGACGAACAGGATCGGTTCGTCGGGACGAATCGTCGCGCCGCCGCCGATCGTGCGACCGGACTGAATTTCGCGGGCAACCGCTCGAAATAAATCACGATTCGGATGCGAGTCTGCGTCGATAAAAAGCAGCCAATCGCCGGTGGCGGCGCTTGCTCCTGTATTTCGAGCACGGGCGATTTGGTTCACCTTTTCGAAAACAACGATGGCTCCGTGCTCTTTCGCAATTGCTGAAGTCTGATCGGACGAATTGTTGTCACAAACAATCAATTCAAATTCAAAGCCAAAGTCGGCAAATGCTGACGCCGATTCCAGAATACGCGCGAGTGTTTGCTTAATCAGTTTCTCTTCATTGAATGCCGGGACGATAATCGAAATTTTCATGGATCAAGCCGAATGCTCCATTCTGCCTCAGATATTCGGTGACGCCACTTATAAATTCGGGAACCAAATTAAATCGGGATTGTTGGTGCGTCCACGATTGTTCGTAAAATCCCAGTATTCGCGATTTCTAAACCCGGCGACATGACCATCCAAAAATGTAAAATGCGCCCCTCGGGCATGGAGATTGGTATGAACATTGTTCTGTTGGGCGACGGCAGCGCGTTTGCCGTTATCGAACATCCAGACCATTTGTGCAGGGTGATCGATCGACGAAATCCTTCTCGGCCGATCGAAGTTGCCCGTCTCATCAAGGTGCTCGTTCAAACAATAGTGAAAGAGATTGTTCCCATTGCTTCGATTAGTATTGCTCGGGCAGATAAATATCGAATGGGTGAGCGGCTCAGTGGCATTCGTACGCCAGGGCATTTCGTGATACGATTTGACGTTCACGAGTACAGGAAGAAGAACGTACCATGCCCGATACGGAGTTATCCCGTTTGGAGAACCTTCGGGAGGCAGAAAATCGTCATTATCGGCAACGTAAAGCAGCATCGCAAGCGACCATTGCTTCAGGTTGTTTCGACAGACAACTCCATGTGCTCGCTTTTTCACCTGGGAGATTGCAGGCAACAACAAGCTGGCAAGGATCGCAATAATTGCGATCACTACCAATAACTCGATCAACGTAAATCCCCGAGGCGGCGCAGGTCCCCTAACCACCTCGGTATAATTATAAAACCCATTTAGATTAGCAAGTTAAACAATCGAACTATGGATGGCTCAGAAATTCCTTCCGGATGTCGCGTATGGCGGGGAAGTTCCTGCGCCAGTTTTGAACCTCGTTAACGTCGAGATCAGCCGACATCAATCCCTCCTCGCTCCGGGCATCTGCCATGATATTTCCATGCGGATCGACGATTATACTTCGGCCTGGGTAAATTAGCGCAGGATCCTGCCCGGCTCGATTCACCCCGACGACATAGGCCTGATTCTCAATCGCCCGTGCCTGCAGCAACGTAATCCAGTGCTGAATTCGGACTACTGGCCAATTCGCGATGACTATCATCAATTCCACACCGTTCAGGGCGGAACTCCGAAAAATCTCGGGAAAACGCAAATCGTAACAAATAAACATGGCTGCCTGAAAACCTTCCAATTTGAAGCCAGGAATTCGCGATCCGGCGGCATGATGCATATGCTCACCGGCTCCGCTAAAAGGGAAAATCTTTGAATAACGGTAGATTAACTCCCCTTTCGGGGAAAAAAGGACCGCTTGATTTGATGGTTTGGAATCCTGGAACGATACAAGCCCACCCGCAACATAGATTGAAAACTTTCGAGCGAGCTCTGCCAGAAAAATCTCGGTGCGACCGCCGGGATTTTCGGCAGTCAGGCCCAAATTGAAACTAAAGCCGGTCGCGAACATTTCCGGCAATACAAAGAGGCTTCCCGATGGCAGATTCGCGCCGGCGGCCATTGACTCGACTTTAGAAAAGTTAGCCTCTTTATCTTCCCAAACGATATCGAGCTGACAGCACGCGACTTTCATGAGGAGATGTTGACTGATCCTACGCGTTGCTTCAACCCTTACCCTGCGTCAAAATAAAAAGGCCGGGGCATTAACCCCGGCCTTTGTGAATATCTTGCGAGATCTACAGCTTAACGCGATAGAATTGCGTCGCTGCGCCTGCCGGAATTGTCACCGTAGCGGTGCCGGTTGAATTTCCGGTACCAGTCCAAGGACCAGTGACATCCGTGGCGGACTGCAACTCACCACCACCTGTCCAGCTAATCGTTAGCGTGTTGCCCGACAACGACGTTGTCAGGTGAGGCGCGTTGCTCGACGCGAGCTTATAGAACGCTTTGATCGAATTGGAGTTGTTTGGATCGTTAATCGGAATCTTGGTTCCGGATTGATCGTAGGAAAACAACTCAAACCCCGCACCGCCGCCGCCCTGGTAATAGACCGCGCGGATCGGATAAAGGCCCGCCTCGGGCACGGTAAAGGAGAAGGGGATATCGGCGCCGCCGCCGGCGCGATCCTGAGTGAACAGAACCGTGCCATTAGTGACACCTGGCGTACCTACTGTAACGAGGAATCCGTCATCCGCGTTTCCACCTAATCGATAATAACCGGCGGCGGGGAATTGCAGATAGGCGAAGAATTCAACGCTGAAATTGATCGCAGAGGCGGCCGTAGCCGCGCCACCCAGACCGAACCAGGGGGCGTCCGTGTAATCAGGAAAAGGCCAGCCGTTTCCGTAGATATTTTTTTGGAAGTTACCGAGCCCGACATTGTTTCCACCAGGATTCATGTTGTTGTTGAAGTTTATTATTCCTGGAACGATGTAACGACCGTCGGCTTCTGGTCCGGGAACGGCGATGCTTGCCGGGGTCCCAGCGAGTTGTGCTTCTGCCGAGGCAGCGGAATTACCACTATTTGCACCGGGTCGGGCCGTGGACGATTCTACGATTTTTGCGCTGAATCCCACTGCGGTTGAATCCGCAGAGAGCGTTGCCTTGTCAGCGACATTAAGGTTCGTATAAGTCTGAACTTTAAATGCCCATGAGTTCGTGGTGCCCGCATAAACAAGGCTGGCCGTATGAGCGGAGCCTGAGGGAAGCGGAGGATTGGGTTGATAGGTAACTTTCAGCTCCGTGCTGTTTTGAACGGTTTTAGCAGCCGGAACTTCAACTCCATCGAGCAATAATTTAATGCTTGCATCCGCCGTTCCGCCCGGCGCGCCGTTCGCAATGATGCCGCCGATTGGAATATCGGCCCAGGGAGCCGTGTTCTTTGTGGCTGTGTTGACCGGCAATTCGTCGGCAAAGTTGTAGATATCCGTTGATTGGATATTATTGATGGTTCGGCCAACCATTTTAAGCGGACCAGGGCCAGCTTGTTGCTGGCGATTATCCCAGGGTGTTGGTGATACTGAGAATTCGGTCCAAGGTTTCGCTGGACCCGTATAGGTGCGGTAAGCGGGAACTATGTTAGTAACGGCGGTAACGCCATCCGCGTAGGTTGCATCACGATCATTAATCAGCACATAAGTGCCGTTCTCCTGGTCCACGCTAAAGAATTCCGCGTTGATGCCACCGCCACCGTTCCAGTAGAGGACGCGGAAAGGATAAATGCCATCTTCAGGAACGACGACACTGAATAAGCTCGAACCCGACAAAACTCCGGGCTGAATTGTTGGTGGATTTCCTCCGGCTGGAGCGAAATTTGCCGTATTAATGGCCTGATTGGCGTTGCCTCTGCCTCCGGTGAAAAAGCCGAGCAGCGTTCCGAGGGTATCATTCGGATTAGGTGCGCTGGTACAGACAAATCCGTCGTCGCTATTAAATCCGAAAACATGAACACCCTTTTTGAGGTCGAGATAGGTGGTCATTTCCATGACGTAGTTGTCCAATCCGCCATTGGAAGGATTGATGTTCCCGGCAGCTACTCCGTTGGCCGAATTGTAGGTGGGCGATGGCACCCCGGGGAAAGGCGCCTCTGTTTTTGCACCTCCAGGAAGCGGCGCGGTTGGCGCCCCGCTTTGGAAAAACCCTGTGTTCCCTGAAGCATAGGTTCCAGGAGCCGTGAAACTGATATTGAAATTCACCAGATCGAAGTCAGCCGTGAAATTTCCGTTAGGACCGGGGTCGGCAATGTTCGCGTAAGGCAATCCATTCGTGGGATTGATTTCGCCACCCCAGAGTTGAATTTCTGGATTCGGCATGCGGTTCGCATCACCACCGCCGCTGATCCGTCCCTGGCCTGCCTGGTCGTTTGGGGCATTTTTCGAACGATCCATCTGGGTATATCGGGCATGGAAACCAGTGTCAGCAGTGTTGATGTCGGACCGCGAAACCTTGTTCGCCGCCGGGATCACGTTGTAGTAGGGAGCCACAGAGAATGCGTATTGATTTGTCTGAGAAACCGAACCGCCCCCCTCCGTGTAGCTGAAGATGATTTTCACTGTGTTTAGTCCAGACGGCAGCAGGTTGCTGTCGGACCCAGGTCGCTTGATCGTAGTAATGCCGCCGACTTTGCCCTTCGTGATGGTCTGGTTCACGTTGTTGATCTGCATGGAGATCGAGTTACCATCGACTGGTATGGCTCCATCAATGATCGTCGCAGTTACATCTTCATTGGGGAACGCGCCAACCCAGTTTTCGACAGGTAGAACTCGTTGAATCCACGGCCGGCTGTTGGTCGCTTCACGATAGGCGCGAGGGGACTGAGTCAGCTCTGGATCGTTAACAAGGATTTTTTTATTGGTGCCGGGTTCAACCCAATAGAATTCATAACTGGCTCCGCCGCCGCCTTCCCAATAAGAACAACGGAATGGATAATAACCATCAGCCGGTATGACGATGTCGAAAACAGTATCAGCATTAGCTCCAGTCGATGCTGCCTGAGGCGCCGTTCCCACCGCGCCGAATGACGGACCGAACGAGAATCGAAAACGATCGTCTGCAAACAAGCCCAGGCGATGGCCGCCCGCTTTTAGGTAAAGATAGCCTTCAAACTCCATCGCGAAGTTTCCCATCGAAGCGTCCAGCGTGCTGTTGCCCGGAATTCCCGGAAAAGGCGATTCCTGACGAATTGGATCGGTGGCACCACTGATTTGCCCCGCGTTCGCACCGGTCTGTTCAAAGTTCAAAACGCCTTCGATGTTGAAGTAGCCATTCGTGTCCAACAGCGAATAATCCTGGGTGGAGACATCAGGATAGGGCAGATGGGTCAAGGGATCGATGAAACCAAAAGCGAGTTGTCGTTCTCCGACCGGAGTAATGTTTTGATCGCCCGGCGAGCGCCAACGATCCATTTGGTACATGCGGGCCTTGAATCCAGGCTTGCTTGTATCAACGCCAGCCACAGCCCAACCAGGGGGAATCGAGGTGGCCCCAACGATCGTAAATGTATTGACGAACAGATTACTTACAGCGGGAGTGCTCGTTGTGAAATAGGAAAGAGTGGCGGTTGCCGCGCCGGCCGGAAGTATATTATTCACGCCGAAATAACTAATCGTCGTCTGATCCGGATCCGCGAGATCTGGATTGCTTTTGGTTCGAGTAATTACCGGGGTAACGGTCGTCGTATTATATAACACTTTCACCGTCGCAGGATCCACTTTGTTGGTGGAATCCTGCAGTACCCAGGAAACTCCCCCCAATGCGCTATAGGGCTGATCGATCGGAAGCACGGGAACCATTCCAGTGAGGTAGGGCTGGCCCGCGGTTGCGTCCGCCGGAGTCGTGGTTATTTTGAGATCATCAATCCAGGCATTAATGGTTGAACCACCGGTTCGAGCACTGAATCCGAAGCGCATGGCGCTTGAGTAGGTCGGATCGGTTATTGCTCGGAAAACGGGAACGCCAGCGAATACGACCACGTTGTTGACTGTGAGATCTACGGTGCCATCGGGATCCGCATGTAATTTGACGGGCCAAAAGGCCGTTCCGGATTGGAGTGTGGTGGGAAGTGCTCCAATGGCCGGAGTTCCCGGCCGGTGCGCAATAACAACGCCGTCCCATTTCAGATCAATCGCAGGCGCCTCAGCAACCGTGCCGCCGCTATTGTAAACGTCAATCGATACGCTTAAGCCGTGAATTTGCCCAACTCCCGGCCCTTCTTCGCTGTAATTGCCATCCGCGAAATCGCCGACGTAAAAAGAGAAACCATCCGCGCCGTTCCCACCACCCAGCAAAAGCTGGAATGTCAGATCAAAGCCGGCGAAAGCGCTGCCTCCGTCGAAATTATCAACGATGAAAGTGCTATTCTGACTGCCAACCGCGTTCACCAGTTTGAGGACCCCACTGTTGGTGACCCCGCCAGTTCGGAGGTCGTATCCGGCAGCAATACCACCCGTCAGGCTTCCCACCCAGGAGGTTCCATCCGGGGCCAAAAACGAATTATTGGGTCCCGCAGGATCGTTGGGATCGAATTGGAGGTTATTGAAGCTATTGGTGAAGGTCCCGGCATGAATGCTTGCATGCGCAAGTATCAATGAGCCAATTCCGGCAGCCAGGCTTCGTATCGTTGAGCGATTCTTATTTTTCATATGTGTTTCGGAGACGGGGCAGCTTACAAAAATGATTTTGGCTGACAAATCTTTTGAACTGGATTCCCTAGATTTAATGGAATCCATTAGATAACTATAAGTGATCAGGCAAAAAACGAAGCCGAACCCACTGAAACTCAAGGGAAAAATTACTTGAGAACTATGCTGCGTCCTCCACAGTACCGTCGTTCATGAGTCGAAAGAAACCAGCAAAAGCAAAAAAAAACGCGGGAATTCAAAAGCCTTCGAGAGGAACGAATTTATTCCGCTTCCTTATTCTTGCCGGCTTTTGCATCGCGGTCCTGGTGTTTCTCGTTAGCGGCCGCAAATTTCGGCATTCCGAAACGGTAGCGAAAACGGAACCGCCAAAGGTCGATGGCCCAGTCACATTTAGCAAACAAATCGCTCCGATCGTATTTGAACATTGTGCGCCCTGCCATCGGCCCGGAGAATCAGGCCCGTTCAATCTCCTTTCGTATGCCGACGTAAAAAAGCACGCGCGTGATATCGCATCAGTCACAGCAAAGAGAGTTATGCCTCCCTGGCTGCCGGAACCAGGTTACGGTGAGTTCGAGAGCGATCGGCGCCTTGATGACCGCGACCTCGCGTTGCTCCAGAAATGGGTCGAAGAAGGTGCGCCGGAAGGCAACCCCGCTGAAACACCTCCCGTCCCCACCTGGAAAAGCGGATGGAAATTGGGGACGCCCGATTTAGTGGTGGAAACCGCTCCCTACACATTGCCCGCAGGAGGAAATGACGTTTATTACAATTTCGTAGTTCCGATCCCGACCAGCTCGACTCGCTACGTGTCTGGAGTCGAATTCGTTCCGAGCAACCGCGTGGTTCATCACGCGTTTGTCAATATAGACACCACCGGAACCTCCCGGCGTCGCGCAGCGAAGCTTGACCCTCCTGGTTTTATTGGGATGGATTTACCGGAGACGGCTGTAATGCCGGGTGGCCAGTTAATGGGATGGCAGCCTGGGAAAATTCCTCGGATGGCGACACAAGGGCTGGCGTGGACGCTTCGTACCAACACCGATCTGGTGCTTCAAGTCCACATGAATCCATCGGGCAAGCCCGAAAGAATTCAACCGAAAGTGGCGTTTTATTTTACAGATCAAGCACCCACGAACACCGCGTTCCGAGTGCGGTTGAATACGCTCGAATTGGATATCCCAGCCGGAGAGTCCAATTATGTCGCCGAGCGTTCCTATACGTTGCCTGTAGATGTAAGCATGGTGCGCGTGGGAGGACATGCTCATTATCTAGCAAAAGAAATGCAGGGCTACGCAACGCTCCCAACGGGAGAAAAAAAATGGCTGCTCTGGATTAAAAACTGGGACTTTAAATGGCAGGGAGACTACCAATACAAAAAACCGGTCTTTCTCCCTAAAGGCTCAACGTTGACCATGCGGTTCACCTACGACAACAGCACAAACAACGTGCGCAATCCTTTCAATCCGCCGAAGCGAATCCTTTGGGGTCTGCAAACCACCGACGAAATGGGTTCACTTTATTTTCAAGCCATGCCGCGAAATCAGCAGGATTACCAAACACTCGGTTTGGATCACACTCGATCCTTTGCGAAGGAGAGCATGGACTATTATCGTTTCCGCATCAAAAAAAACCCGGCGGATGCAGACGCGCAGCAACGCATGGGCAGAGCGCTCGTTGCTACTGGCAATGTCGAGGAAGGGATCTCACATTTACGGGAGGCCATTCGCCTTGATCCAAACAACGATCTTGCCCACTTCGATCTCGGGTCCACTTACCTTCGCCAACGGCGCGCCGAGGAGGCCTACCAGGAGTTTTTAGTGGTGATTCGTCTCAATCCAGACGACTCACAAGCTTTCGGCAGCCTGGGCATCATCTGTCTCCAGGCGGGTCGTCTGGAGGAAGGTCGCGACTATCTTCAATCCGCACTGCGGCTCAATCCAGAGGACACTTTGGCCGCCCAGTACCTGCAACGACTCAATGCCAAATTGCATTAAAGTCCAATTGCTCGCTTGCAGATCGCGGGAAAGGCTTTTTTCCTACCGGCGAACCGCTGTCATCCATGTGGCAGTCCACAGGGCCAATCGGCAGTTTATCATCGCAAGAACAAAAGCTGTTGCGAGCGCGCCTTTTGTTAGTGCGTCGCGGTCCGGGCTCCAATAATTAAAACGCCACTCGTTCAATTTCACCCAGTAAGGCCATTGCTGGTCGGAGGCAAAAAACCAATTTCGGGCGGCAGGTGTTAAAAGAAATTCAGCGAAGTACCACTGGATCGCAATGAATGCTCCCATAAAGACTAATCCAATCAGGGGCCCAAGCCACCAGTCTCGGAGCCGCCTCACATTTGAACCCAAACCTTTGGCGCCCAAAGACTGAACCAACCAATCGATACAGAAAGCAGGCCCGATCAAAAGCAGGGGAAACCCGGTCGCAACCATATGTGTGACCGAATTGTAAATAGGCGCAAGCCGGGGTACTGCAGGGACTAAAGGCAGTATCCAGATGATCAGCA
>JAQGOX010000318.1 GCA_028293365.1 Verrucomicrobiales bacterium
TGAGAAATTTGCCTTGTTGCCATGGGTCAAGTGACCGCCATGGCTGAGGTCCATCGTCAAAATTTTATCGCCCGGCTTGAGAAAAGCGAAGTAAACAGCCATGTTAGCCCCACTCCCTGAATGCGGCTGCACATTGGCGTGTTCGGCCCCAAACAGCTTTTTGGCGCGGTCAATGGCGAGCTGCTCCACGGTGTCGACGTTTTCGCAACCTCCGTACCATCGTTTGCGAGGGTACCCTTCAGCGTATTTGTTCGTCAGTACCGAGCCTTGCGCTTCCATCACCGCTGGGCTGGTGAAATTCTCGCTGGCTATTAATTCGATATTTTCCTGCTGGCGATGCTTTTCGAGCTGGATTGCTTCGTCAACCTGCGCATCGACCGATTTCAGCCGCAGCGCGGGTGGAGTCAGGGAGTTTTCCATTTTATTGACGCGGCGTTCATGCCTGCCTTTTTCAAAATGGGCATTCAAAAACGCGTCCAGTATTCTGACCGCCTTCTCCGGCGCAACCAGTTTGCTGCCAAGACAGAGTACATTCGCATCATTATGCTGGCGCGCCAAAGCCGCCATTTCCTCATCGAACACCAGCGCCGCACGAACGCCGACGATCTTATTTGCGGCTATGCTCATTCCGACACCCGTAGAACAAACGAGGACTCCCAACTCGCTCGCACCGTTGGCGACACCTTCTCCAACTGCCTGCGCGAAATCGGGGTAATCGGACGATTCGACGGAATTTGCTCCGCAATCGAGGAGGGTAATGTTTTTTTTGCGAAGGTGCTCCTTAAGTGCTTCCTTGACGGCGAACCCGGCGTGATCCGCACCGAGGCTAATCGTAACTTTCTTACCTTGAGGCGAAAGATTCGGGCTGCTTGTTTGTTCAATAAACTTTAACATGGAAACTATTCCCTGCTCAATTTGGTCGCGCGCACTGAGATAAACATCATAAGAACCGCCGATCGGGTCGGGAATATCTTTTTCATATATATCGAGCGTTTCGTCGAATTCCCGCAGGAGAAACGTTTTCTCTGCCGCTTGTGGATATAACAGATTGATTGCATCGACATGACCATGGGTCATCCCAAAAATGAAATCGGCCTGTTGGACTAGTTCGGCAGTTAGCATGCGGCTGCGCTGGCGGGAAATGTCGATCTGCAGTTCTTTCAGCGCCCGCACCCCGTGCGAGCTGGGCGGTTGCCCATCAATGGCCCCCACGCCTGCAGACATAACACGGTAATCTCCGCGCCCTTTGACTGCATGGCGAAAGAGCCCCTCGGCCATGGGGCTTCGACAAACATTGCCTGTACAAACGAAAAGAATTGTCTTCATCCGAAATAACTTATCCAACCTGAGGTTCACTCCCGAAATCGTCAACGCGAAATCCGCGTTGCGATTTCCAAACTTTTACTCCCTTGCGCTCTTCCCAAATCGTTGCACCACAGCCAATCCCTTGAGAAAATCAATCGCTCGCCCCAATGCGGGGTCCCCAAGCGTAGCACGATTGTCTTCGATTCGCGCCATCATTCCCTGCATATCAAGACCTTCCCGATGCCGTCGCACCAGTTCAGCCTCGTTGAAGTTGCGCCGCATCGCGCGATTCGTGGCTATTACGGCGGAACCCGCGTCGTTTGTTCCACCCCCCGGCTTTCCATCACGCGCACTTTGCACCCAATTTTTATAGGGATCGTCAAGATAAGCCCTCTCTTCATCGGAAGGAACGCGGATGCTAATGTCAGGAACGATTCCTCCCGCCGTCAATGAACGGCCTCCAGGTAGCTGCAAATCGCTTTTCGCAATACGCAGTTTCTGGCCGGTGCTCAATGGATATTCCTCAAAAATCCGTGCTCCCCCGGCAGTCGGTGACCCAATAACAACTGCGCCAGCAATCTGACGCAATAAAGCGGAGAGGAGTTCGCTCGCACCGGACGTCTGTGAATTCACCAGGAGCGCAAGTGGCAGCGTGATGGCGTCACTTTTCACAGTGGATTGGATATTCGTCCCCTCAAGGGTGAAAAGCGGTTGCGCGGTTGCAACAAACCGGTCCGCGATCTCTGTGGCTGCTTTATAATCGCGACCAGAACAAAAGCGAAGATCCAGCACCAATCCCTTCAATTTGTTAGTCGAACTTAACCCCTGGAAAGCTAGTTTGAAATCCGTCGCCACTGGCGCCTCAAGCGCGCTCAACCGAATCACAGCATAGGACTTCTCAATTACGCTGCTTTTGACTGGTAGTGAGGTAACCCGATTTGTGTCGTTGCCGGAAATAAGCTGGACCTGCGGCTCCAATTGGTTAATCAGGCCAAGCGCCGCTGCCCGATTCAGTTCGGCAGGAGCCGCGCTCGGTAAATTCGAACTGATCAGTGCGAAAACTTCCTGATAGGAGAGGGCGGCTTCGTTCGTCGCGCCCGCCCAACTGGCGTCTGCACCAGCGATAAGCAGTGCAACTGCTGCCAAAACGCTTAACCCTCCAGCTTGTTTCATCGCGGCAAATTTCCGTTGTCCCAATCAGAATGTCGAATTCTTTTTCTTGGGATTGCCCGCCGATTCGTGGATCAGATCAGCGCCTTGGCAAAGAACTGACCGATTGGCGGGTTACTTTGGCCTTGCAAAGCACTTCAAAAACAGGAATTCCAGCTCTCAGAATGTTGCCTTACTCAGGCCTCCAGAAGCATCAGAAACAAGTGGATATCCATGGAGTTTTCGGGTTCATTTGCCCGAATGAAATTGCATGAGCGTTCCGACGGCGCGGCAACCCTGGGCGAGATTTACCGCCATCGAGGTAATAAACCGATCATTTCATTCGAAGTGTTTCCGCCGAAGACCGATGCCGCCTACCAGCAATTGCAGGAGGTCCTTCCCGAATTGGTTTCTCTCAAGCCCGACTATATGACAGTCACTTACGGCGCGATGGGAAGCACCAGGGAGCGGACACTCGAAATTGCAGCTTCGATTCAAAAGAGTTTTTCAATTCCGACGGCCTGCCACCTGACTTGCGTGGGCTCCTCCCGAAACGAACTTCAGGGTATTCTGCGAGCGATTTACGACTCTGGCATCCGGAATATCGTGGCTCTTCGGGGAGATCCACCCCAGGGTCAGACTACTTTCACACCCCCTCCCGACGGATTTGGCCACGCCAATGAACTGGTCGCCCATATTCGGACTGAGGAAAAAAAGGGGTCTTTCGGGCGCTGTGGTATTGCGGTGGCGGGTTATCCCGAAAAACATATCGAAGCTCCCAACCTCGAAACTGACCTGCAGAATCTCAAGCGCAAGGTCGATGCCGGAGCCGATTGCGTCATTACACAACACTTTTACGACAACGACCGCTTCCAGGAATTTGCAAAAAAAGCCCTGACGATAGGAATCCAAGTG
>JAQGOX010000325.1 GCA_028293365.1 Verrucomicrobiales bacterium
CGGTCCGGTTCCGGTCCGGGCACTGGATTAAGAATCACTATGTTGATAACGCTGAAGATCGCCGTGGTAGCTCCAATTCCGAGCGCCAGTGTGAGCACAACCACCGTGGTGAAGCCTCGGTTCTTGAGCAGCATTCGGGTGGCGTAACGCAAGTCCTGTAAGACTGTTTCCAACCAGGGGAAACCACGCTGATCTCGATAAGCCTCTTTCGTGGATTCAACGCCACCCAATTTAATGATCGCCTGCCGCCGCGATTCTTCCGGTTTCATGCCTGATTGAACATTGTCTTCGATGTGCAATTGCAAGTGGCTTTCGATCTCCTGCGAGAGCTCTCGGTCCCTGCGCTGTTTGTCGAACAAGCCGCTAAACCTCACAAACAATCCGCGAAGTTTTCTCATGGGAAGTTCCTTATTCATTACGAAGCGCTATCATTGGATCGACCGCCGCCGCGCGTCGTGCGGGCGCCCAGCAGGCGAGAAGCGCAACCGCACTCAACACCACTGGAACGAACGCGAAGGTCAGTGGATCAAACGGTGTCACCTCGAAAAGCAGACTCCTTAGGACGTGCATTAAAGCCCCCGCACCCATTAAGCCGACTACGACTCCCAGGGTTACCAGCCGCATCCCATTTCCAACCACCAATCCCAAAACATCGCGACGTTGCGCGCCCAGAGCCACGCGCAGGCCAATCTCGCGGCGGCGTTGCGTTACCGCGTAAGAGAGCACGCCATAGAGGCCGATTACGGCCAGCGATAAGGCCACGGCTGCGAAAAGGCCGAGCAGAGTCAGATTTAAACGTTGCGGAGCAAGGGAATGGTGGCGTAGTTCCTCGATGGTGCTGAGGTTGGAAATGGGCTGTCCAGGATCTAGTGAACGCACCTGTTCACGCACGGCGCTGAACAGACTTTCAGGTGGAAGTGCAGTTTTCATGACCACGGCCCGGCCCGTTCCAGGGAATTGCCACGCCGGCAGATAGACTTGCACGAAACCGCCATGCTCGCTCAATTCACGAATCTTCACCCGCGCCACCACTCCCACGACGGTTAACACGGGGTTCTGTCCGGGCTCACCCCAGGGGATTCGAATCTGTCGGCCGATCGGATCTTCGTTGGGCCAATGACGGCGCACGAATTCCTCGTCCACAATGATCACATTGAGACCCGCTTCCGTGTCCAGTTCGCGAGCGCTCCCGCGCAAATGTTCCCGATTATCGAGATCGGTGAAGTAACGTCCTCGGAGGAGCTGGATACCCATGGCGCGAAAATAATCAGGACTTGCCACACCTACTTCCGTCGTAAGGATGTCTGCGGGCTGTGGCTCGGGTTGGCCCACAATTCGGTACCCAGTAAGCTCGTTGTAAGGTTGAAGCGGAGAACGTGTGGCTATGCCCGCGGCTTGGACGCCTGGCAGGCCGCGCAGTTTTTCGATTAGAGCCTGATAGAATCGATTCTGTTGGTCGGGTGTCGCATACTTCGCTTTTGGGAGATCCAGTCTGAAGCTGGCCACGCGCTCGTGCGAGAAACCGGAATTAACGGTTTGCAGGCGATGGAAACTGCGCAGCAAAAGGCCGGCCCCAATCAGCAGCATCAACGTCAACGCTACCTCGGCCACGATCAGTCCCTGCCGCATGCGAGTATTTCCGCCTGTGCTGCCTCGCGCGGTGTCCTTGAGCGAATCCTGAACATCGGACCGGCTCGCCTGCCAGGCTGGCGCCAGACCGAACAAAACTCCCGTCAGTACCGAGGCGAGAGCCGTGAAGATCAGCACACCGCTATCCAGACCAATTTCCGCAGCGCGCGGAATAGCGTTGCGGCTAAAGCTGAGGATCAGGTTCAAACCCCAGTGCCCTAACAGCAGCCCGAGTGCTCCACCTACCAGGGCCAGCAGCAAGCTCTCCGTGAGCAACTGCCGGACAATCCCCCAACGGCCAGCGCCGAGCGCCGCTCGCACAGCCATTTCTTTTTGGCGGGTCGCCGCGCGTGCGAGCAGGAGATTCGCCACGTTAGCACACGCGATGAGCAGCACGAGGGCGACCGCGCCGAGCAGAGTCCACAGGGCGGGACCGACGTTGCCCACGACTTTGTTGAGCAATGGGTCGAGTCGGACTCGGACTTCTGTGTTGGGCCCAGGATACTGCTGTTCTAACCGCGTCGCGATCGTATCCATCTCTGCGCGGGCTTGTTCCAAGGTCACACCGGACTTGAGCCGCGCGACCCCTTCCAGGCCAGGATGGCTGTCACGATTTTGAAACGCCTCCTGGCTCGAGAACGGTCCGAGCGGAACCCAGATGTCCACCGGGGTGGGAAAGACAAATCCCGCCGGCATGACCCCAACTACGATATAAGAGTCGCCGTCAAGATTGACCGACTGGTTGAGGATCGCGGAGTTGCCCCCGAACCGGTCATGCCAAAGAGCGTGGCTGAGGACGACCACATGAGGCGCGCCTGGCACGTCCTCGTCCCTGGTAAAAACACGCCCCAGCACGGGCTGCGCTCGCAGCGCCGCGAACGCACTCACGGACATCTGCGCGGCGTTCAAGCGCATTGGATCGCCGTTGGCGACGAGGTTGTAGCTGCCCCAGTTGTAAACGCCGATTTGCTCGAACACCGTTTGCTGCGCCTGCCAGTCGGTAAAATTCGGGAAGGAAATCGGAATGTCCCGGGATTTCGAGGTGCGCTCGCTGACCCATAACAATCTGTTGGATTCAGGATAAGACAATGGGCGCAGCAGCACGCTGTTAACGACACTGAAGATGGCCGTGTTCGCCCCGATTCCGAGAGCAAGCGTGAGTATGGCTACGAGCGTGAAACCGGGATTTTTTCGCAGTTGCCGCAGGCCGTAGCGCAAATCCTGCATCGCAATCTCCAACAGAGGAAGACCACGTTGATCTCGATAATTTTCCTTAGTCGATTCGACGCCGCCCAACTTAATCATCGCCTTCCGCCGCGCTTCCTCCGGAGACATGCCCAATCGAAGATTGTCTTCAACGTGCATCTGCAAATGACTCTCAATCTCCCGGTCAAGTTCTGCGTCCTTACCCTGTTTCTTAAACAAGCCGCCGAATCTAATAATCCATCCCCGAAGCTTTCTCATTTGCATCTCCTATTGGCACCCAATATGTCTCGTCTTGAACGGTCCCAGTTTTGGTTCATAACTCGAATTTCCTGCTATTCTGAAGACGCGACTACCGGCACAAAAGTTTCAGGCCAGTCCGCCTTCCGGACTCAGAAACCGCGCGAGGATTGCGCTCATTTGTTCCCACTCCTGCGTTTCCTTTGAAATCTGCTTTTTTCCGGCGCGCGTTAACTGATAGTATTTCGCTTTCCGGTTATTGTCGGAAACACCCCATTCGGAAGCGATGTAACCTTCCTGTTCCAATTTCAATAATGCGGGATAAAGAGTGCCGTAGTTGACCGAAAGGAGGTCGGCGCTCGTTTGTTCGATTTGTCGCGCGATTCCGTAGCCGTGCATCGAACCGGTACGCTCCAAAGTTTTAAGCACCATCAAGGCAAGTGTGCCTTGCCAGACATCAGTTTTGCTTCCCACGGAAAAGATTCTATCAAAGCTCGTATTGGAAAGCAATATGTATTTATTCCCCCTGATATCAGGAGATAACAGACAGAGGATGAACCGGTTCAATCATTGGAATTAGCCCAGGCAGATCACTGACTGGTGCGTGGTAATCGCCAGGAAACAATGCATTATGACTCGTTATTAGGCCTCCGCCCCCTTGTTTTCGTGTTCAATTAAATCGTAACGTCTAATGGTTTTTAATGCCGCCGACATACGCGGGTCGGCGCGGATTTTCGCTGCGATTGGATGCGCGCGTGCGGAGTCTTCGATCCAGGCCGTGTCCATGGTCGCGCCAGCCTTGACCAATAGTTCCACAACTTCGTGGTAGCGACCACGCGCAAATTCCGGCGGCGGGTCGGACCATGCATAGAGCGCCCAACCGAGAGGAGTTCCGTTATGATGTTCGTCGATGATATTCACGGGAGCGCCTCGCTTGAGCAGGGCACTACCTACATCGGAGTGTCCGCCGTAAGCGGCCTGGTGGAGACCAGTCGCACCATGAATCCTGCGTGCACAAAGTTGAGGAACCCTTTTCGCGAGAAACTTTACCACTTCGGTCCGGCCATATTCGCAGGCCCAAAGGAAGCCATGGTTTAACTGCGAAAACGTCGCGATTTGTTTCAAACTGCCGTCGGGACGAAGGTATTTTTTCACCGGTTCAAGGCATCCCACGCCCGCTGCTCCCTCCAAATCCAAATTCGCGCCATTCCGGGCCAGGCACGCGGCCGCGTCGCCACGTCCATTGTGCAATGCGGCCACCAACGGATTCCATCCGCCGGGAATGCCATCGATACGGGCTCCCGCCTGGAGCAGCGTTTCCAACAGAGCAATCTGCACTCCTGCTTTAGCGGGATGGAAGCTTGTCGCGACGAGGCCCAGAGTCGTCGATCCCAGGCGCTCGGGATAACTCTTTCGCCCTTCCAAACCATAATCGAGATCCGCATCCACTTCAGCGCCTGCCTCGATCAAGACCGTGGCGACCTTCACGGCGTTCTTCGGGGTCTTTTGGCGGTAATCCTCCACACCATTTGCCGCCACATAGTGCAAGAGAGTCGCCTGATGCTCCCGCGTCGAACGCGCTTCAACCAATTCAGGATATTCGCGCAGTAACGCCTTGAGCGTGCCAAGGTCGCCGTTAATGATCGCTTCGACTGCCAACTCGAATTGAAGCACACGAGATTCCTTCCGAGTCAGCGCTTCGATGTGTTTCGTCAACTTCGACCAGTTTTCGAAGCCGTACCAGCGTGCGACAACGGACCGAGCATCGGCCACAGTAACTTTGATTTTTCGAATGTCGTCGTGGG
>JAQGOX010000336.1 GCA_028293365.1 Verrucomicrobiales bacterium
AATTCTATGGTATGGAGAAAGATTTTTATTCATCAGCGATCAATCGATGAAGACGAACTCGTTTAAATTGAAAATAAGGCGGCAGGTGTTGGCCAGCCCATCTTTTTGCGCAAAATCAATGAGAGCGTTTTTCTCTTGCGGATTCGGCGGGCGGCTCAGTGATATTCGAAAGGCGGTTTCAATTTCCGGGCCGAGATCAGCACATTGCGCATTCAGCCGAACGGCGAAATCTCCTGCCATGGCCATGATGAACCCGTCGTTCAAGAGGGCGAGCGCCTGCAAAGGGGATACGCTCTCGCTCCGTTTTTCGACCAGCATCGAAGGGTCGGCGCAATCGAGAGCCGTCATGAAAGGCTGCGGCTGTGAACGCACGATGAAGCGGTAGATCGAGCGGCGATGACTTTGTGCATCGTTGGGGTCGTATCGATCATATTCATAATGCGGAGAATGTTCTGGTTTATCGATTACAAAATCCTGGAATCCGGGCCCGTACATTTTTGGATTCAATTGACCGCTGACCATGAGGATCGAATCGCGGACCGCTTCAGCTTCCAATTTGCGCCGGTTCATTCGCCAGAGGAGATGATTATCGGAATCTGATCGGACGGCCTCAGCATGATCCGGAGTGACCGTCGAAGTTTGTTTATAGGTCGAACTGGTCACGATCAATTTGTGCAGTTTTTTTAATGACTGACCCTGATCCCGGAATTCGACCGCAAGCCAATCGAGCAACTCGGGATGAGTCGGTAAACGGCCCATGCGGCCAAAGTCGTTCGGTGATTCCACAAGCGCGCGCCCGAAATGGTACTGCCACACCCGATTAACGATGCTTCGCCAGGTAAGTGGGTTGCCTTCGTTTGTAATCCATTCCGCCAGGGCCGCACGGCGCCCACCCTCGGTAGCGCCGTCGGGGAGAACAAAGCGCGAAGGCTCATTGGTGACGCAGGATAGCGCTCCGGGATGAGCTTCTTTGCCCGGCCTGCGAACATCCCCCCGGCCTAGAACAAAGATTGGACGAGGCTTCCCATCGTCGGGGCCGGTACCGCGAAACGCGCCACTGCCGTTATGAATCGCGCCGGCATAGACCAATGAAGGCTTTGGCAATGACTCCAAACTACTCTTGAGGTGAACGAGTGAATTGGTGGTGTCGAACCAGTCACGTCGAACTTCAGCGCCGATCAAATGTTCGAAAGCCTTGTCATAATTCTTTTTGAACTCTGCAAGCTCGGAATCGGTGGTCTTAATATGTAGACCCGGATAAATTCCATCGACGAGATTTTGCTTTGCCCACCGGACTGGGGCTTCCGTTGAGTCCAGAGCGGTAACTCCAGCGCCGCGAGCAACATTTTTTCCGGCTGGATCAAACGCTTCCAATTCAGCCAGTGCGAAGATAAAATCTCCGCTCCTGCGCGCAAGGCGTGTCGCGGTCATTCGAACGTAACGGACCGATTCCGGCGTGAAGGAAACAGTTTGCAGTTTGATTCCGGGGTTTGGAAAATCGGCTGCGGTTTGGTCCAGGACGATCTTGGAATCCTTTTTGAACTCCGGGTCGTTGCCGATTTCCAGTTTGTACCGTACCGGAAAGCCGAAACCATCGCCAATACCGCCGAAATCATCGGAACAAGGCGCCAAAGTAATTTTCGCCAGACTCCGGGCGGAGCCTAAATCAATTTGAACCCATTTGGCCGCGGCGGGGGTGGTTTCAATTGCGCTGTGATAACCGAATTCCGGATGAGTCCCATTTTTTGCACTTTGCGCCGCTTCATCCAGCTTCTTGCGGAGTTCGGCCAACTCAGTTCCGCCAGCCTGATTAATCGCAGCTTCGAGCGACTTCTCTCGCGTCATTAATTGACGAAACTCATCTTTTAGAGCCGCCCGTTTGTGACGGATTGCCGGATCGCCATCATACTCCTTATCGGTTCGATCGACTGCCGCAAAAACCGACTGCAAATTATAGTAATCTTCGGTGGGAATGGGATCGAATTTATGATTGTGACACTGGGCGCATTGAACCGTCATGCTGACGAACGTATTGATCGTGGTGGCGACCATATCGTCGCGGTCCAAATGACGCGCGATCATTCCGTCCGTTTTCGTCTCAGGCACTTCGGTATGACCGATCGCGTCCCAGGGCCCAGCCGCGATAAATCCCAGCGCTTCGATTCCGTCACGCGTATCCGGGAAAAGTACATCACCGGCGAGTTGTTCCTCGACGAACCGGCCGTATGGCTTGTCCCGATTAAACGAGCGGATGACATAATCGCGGTAAGGCCACGCGTTTGGTCGCGGTTTGTCTTTGTCGTATCCATGCGTATCGCCGTAATGCACCACATCGAGCCAATGCCTGGCCCAACGTTCTCCATATTGGGGTGAATCCAACAGGCGATCGACGACACGCTGATAAGCCTCCGGACTTTGGTCTGCGAAAAATTGATCTACATCCTGCGCGGTGGGTGGCAACCCGGTTAAATCAAAAGACAAGCGCCGAATGAGCGTGCGACGATCTGCTTCGGGAGAAGGAGCGATACCCTTCTCCGCAAGTTTGGCCAGAATAAAAGTGTCTATTGGATTTTTCGAACCCGCTGAATTCTCCTGGATATGCGGCGTTGCCGGTCGCACCAGCGGCTTGAGCGACCACCAAAGTTCTTTCGGTGGAGAGGTGAAGCCCAGAGCCAGAAGGGCGATTGCCAAAACTCTGAACGACTTCAACTGGATCATTCAAATATTACTACGACATTGAGAGAAGATTGGCTACCACGCGTTCATCGGAAAAAATCCGTCACGAACTATGTTCCGGGTGTGATTAAAAGTGGCTCAAGCCGGTGCGCGGGCTCAAACCCTGGCGGAATTTCCAACCCGCCATATCCGCTCCACGGTTATTGCTTTGTGCATCATTCCATTACGCTCGAGCGAGCGGCTCAGCGATCCGCTCGCTACCATCCTCTTTCCACTTTTAATCACACTCCATGTTCGCGCCTTCGAGATGGTGATTAACATTCTCCTATTCCTCGGTTATCTTTCTTTCGCATGAATGTAAATCTCGCGTATGGCCAGGGTCACTTAACCGTCGATTTGCCGGACGGACGGACGACGATTATCGAGCCAGCTCCCAAAGTCGCTCTACCAAATGAAAAAGAGAGCGTTCTCAATGCTCTTGATCATCCGATTGGCGCCCGCCCTCTACGCGAATGGTTAACGCCAGGCGCGCGCGTTTGCATTGCATTTACGGACCACACACGCGCCACTCCAAACCACCGCCTCATACCATGGCTGCTCGAATATTTAAAAGATGTTCCGGTCGAGAACATTACTTTGCTCGATCAACTCGGCACGCATCGTCCCAACACACAGGCGGAACTCGAAAAGCTTTTGACGCCTGAAGTTGTCCGCAAATACAGAGTGCTAAATCACGAAGCGGAAAATCCAGCCGCCCTGGTTCAATTCGGCACCACCCGTGATGGAACCCCGGCGCTGATCAATCGACATTTGGTGGAAGCCGATGTGCGCATTATTACCGGTTTCATTGAGCCCCATTTCTTTGCGGGGTTCAGTGGCGGACCCAAGGGAATTATGCCGGGTCTCGCTGGATTGCAGACCACGATGAGCAATCACGGTGAACGGAATATCAGCGATCCGAAATCGGCATTCGGCATAACGATTGGCAATCCAATGTGGGAAGAGATGCGCGATATCGCGTTGCGGGTCGGCCCCAGTTTTCTGCTCAATGTTTCACTCAACGAGGATCGCGAAATTACCGGCGTCTTTGCGGGAGACCTTCTCGAGGCCCATAAGGTGGGGATCGAATTTGTGCGCAAATCGGCGATGCAAAAAGTCAAAACGCCATTCGAAGTCGTGGTGACGACGAACAGTGGTTATCCACTTGATCTGAATCTTTACCAGGGCGTGAAAGGGATGAGCGCCGCCGCTCGTATCGTCCAGGAAGGAGGCA
>JAQGOX010000348.1 GCA_028293365.1 Verrucomicrobiales bacterium
TTACGAGCCATGTTCTCCAGACTAAAGCCTTCACGTTTACTAACAGGCTACGCATGGGCCACGCAGCAAGACATAACGACCCGAAAACCCCAAGAAAAGCAGCTACCATTGCGCTGGTTGCTTTCCCGTTAAAAACTACAATCAGCAGAACCATCGCGCTGAACCTTACAACGCCATTGAAAATCATGGAGGACCCTAGCCATGAAAATGTTTGTGTCCCCTGAAGCGTTCCTTGCAGGACCGGAAGCCAAAGGGCCGGAAGAGCTGTCAAAACCGTCATCCAGAGAGCCATCGGATTCGTTACCTGCAATTGCGTCATGATGGTCGTCTGAAAAAGGATCAATATAACTACGGCAGCCACCCAGACCGCGAATGTGCCCACCAACGCTGCCCGGATTATCCCTTTTAACTCCATCAGCTCAACCGGACTTACGGACCTCGCTGCCTGCTGCGCAAGAACTGTTTGGAGGCCTGCGGCTGGTATGCTGAGAATAAGAAACACGCGCAAGAGAGTTTGAAACAGGGGGTAATCTCCCCCGGTCATGTGACTGGTCACAGAGTGAACCAAGGTCATAAAGGCGCCGCACGCGGTATTGGCGACTACCAACCAACCGCTTTGACGAAAAAAGGTCAGTGTTTGCGCTTTTAAATCGATTCGGTTTTCCGTGGCTTCGGGCATGAATCCTTCAATTACAAATTTGCAGCGATTTTGACCGCCCTTGTTTTTAATGATCGATCACAGAGTCAAATGCTCAAGTTCGACGGACGATGAAATCGAGGTCGTATCGCGTTTCAAGTTTGTAAACAGGCCGCGCCAAAATCCGAAGCCATAAAAAATGTGGGTAATCAAAATCAGGAAAACCAAACTTGGAATTTGTGCCGCTTTTTTCAGGCCGGCCAACGCAACTCCCTGAATGAAGAGAATAAAAAAATAAAGGAATAAAAGTTCCTGAGCCATGGCAGGGATCCACGGCCACGAGATAAGGTAAACACAAAATAGAGGGGGGACAAAATTCAACGCGGATCCCGGAGTGGGATGGAGGCGAAATTGTTCCGCGCGGCCACGGCCGTAGTTCGTGAGCATCTTAACGAATGCTTTAAGGCTCGATCGAGGGCGCCGCAAAACGGCCAGGCTTGGGTCGTATAGAAGTATTCCACCCTGTTTTTGCAGGTTATCCATCAATGCGTTCTCTTCGTTTGGATAGAGAGTTTCATCGAATCCACCCAGTTTTACAATGGCATCGCGTCGCGCCAGGAGATTGCAAAGGATGAGCTCTTTTTCGCTTGAAGGCCGAGTCGTTCCAATCGCGCTATAGCGCGCCCGACTGGGGCCAAAAGCGATCCACGCGGCCATAGTGAGTGCGAAGGATTGTTCAATGCGGGGTGCGTCAGGGGGACAAAGGTTGGGTCCGCCAACCATGACAACTGAAGGGTTTGAAAAATGGGCCACTGCGTTGCGCAGATTATTGGGAGGAGGAACGGAATCATCATCCAGAAAGTAGATGATTTCATTTTTTGCCACCGCAATCGCCTTATTTCGTTGGATGGATGGCTGCTTGCCTCGAGCGATAATAATTTCAACTTTCTCTTTTGGATAATCGAGAGCAAGGCTTGCTGTGGCAGCTTTGATTTCGCACTGTTCGGGGCGCGCGGGAATAATCACGCTCACACTAGGTAGTTCGTTCGTCATTTCAGTAGAACGATTCTATAAAGCGTCGGTAAACTGACGCGGCCTTTTCGAGTGACGCGATTGAAATCCACTCGTCCGCAGTGTGAGCCTGGGCGATATTACCGGGACCAAACACTACGCTGGGAATTCCGCCGCCTGCAATGATTGCCGCATCGCAGAAGAAGTTGGCTCCCACTTTTTCGGTCTGTCCGGTCGATTCGAAAAACTTTTTAACGAATGGAAGGGTTGGGTCCGTTTCAAGAGCAGGGCAGGGGGATGATTTGTTGTTTTTGATTTTTGCGGTGAGTTCGTTCCGGCGAAAAAGTGCGTTTAGTTCCTGCCTGACGAATTGCTCCGTTTCACCGGGCAGTGTGCGCCGATCCACCTCAATGCAACAGTCTGCTGGCACGATGTTGGGTTGAGAACCGCCGCGGATTGATCCCACATTAATTGTTCCGTTTCCGAGAAGAGGGTGCTTATTTTTTCGTAATTGTTTGGCGTATTTGGTTTCGAGGAGTTCCACAACTCTCGCCATTTTGAGGACCGCGTTTTGGCCAAGCTCGGGTTGTGAGCCGTGCGCCGATTTTCCCTGAGTTGTGATCTGAAGCCAGAGATCGCCCTTATGCGCCGTAACTATTTTTAGATTTGTAGGCTCTCCAACGATTGCCAGGTCTGCTTTAAAACCGCTGTTAATTAAAGCGCGCGATCCGGTCTGACCCTCTTCTTCGTCTATCAGGCCGCAGAAAATGAATTCGGTCGCCGGGGGGGCACCCTTATCTTGGATCACATCCAGCAGTCCGCTTAACACTGCGGCGATGCATCCTTTGGTGTCGCATGCACCTCGGCCATAAATTCGATTTTTCGCTTGTCTGGGAGAGAAAATATCGTGTGTAGCTCCGGCTGCGCCAACCGTGTCCATATGCGGCGCGAAAAGAATCCGGTTCCTGGACTTTCCTTTGGGCTTCGCGTGCAGGAAAACATTGCATCGACCGGGAAAAACCTCCTGGAAGTGAACGTCGAGCTTTGCTTTACGGCCAAGATCGGAAATGAAATAAGCCACTCGGGCTTCGCCTGTCAGGTCAGGTCGATCAATCAAAAAAGCCGGATTGACGCTCGGAAGAGCAATCAAATCGGAGAGCAATTTTTCCGTCCGGCTGCCCGTCATGTGTTGGAATGACGATGGGTTTTGTACCAGTCCACAAAGAGCGGAATGCCCGTTTCGATGCTGGTAGAGGGTTTATAGCCGAGCATTCGTTTCGCCTTGGAGATGTCCGCGAATGTGAGGGGTACGTCGCCCGGCTGGGCTGATTGATGGTCAATCGTTGCCTTTTTACCGAGTGCGCTTTCGATTAGTTCGATCAGATAGCTCAGTCTAACCGTTTGCGATTCGCCGAGGTTAAAAACTTCGAAACCGAAGGGTTTTACTGTACAGGCTACGATTCCGGCAACAATATCGTCGATATAGGTGTAATCTCTTGCAGTGGAACCATCTCCAAAGACGGGGATGGGCTTTCCACGGAGGATGAGGTTTGCGAATTTGTATATGGCTAAATCCGGCCGCTGCCTCGGCCCGTAAACCGTGAAGAATCGAAGCATTGCGATATCCAGGCCGTAAATATGATGATAAACGTGGCCGAGCGCTTCGCAAGCGAGTTTACTTGCGGCATACGGCGAGATGGGATTGAAGATTGGATCCGTTTCGGAAAAAGGGACTTTGCTGTTGATTCCGTAAACGGATGAAGACGACGCAATAGTTAGTTTTTTGATTCCGGAGAGGCGCGCTGCTTCAAGCAGATTCGTGGTACCCACAACATTGACCTGCTGATAGAGAGCGGGTTCTTCCAGACTCGGGCGAACTCCAGCCCGTGCGGCAAGGTGAATTATCTGATCGAATCGATCGGAACCTACCGCTTCACGGACGCTCGCATTATCGCAGAGGTCTCCGTGTAAAAACGTAAAATCACGGCCCAGAACCTGGAGATCCGCAATATTTCGTCGTTTGAAATCCGGATTGTAAAATGGGTTCAGGTCATCGAAAGATGTGACAGAGTGGCCGCCTCTTAAAAGGCTCTCACATAAGTTGGCGCCAATAAATCCGGCGCCACCGGTGACCAAAAATTTCATCCGCGGACGCTATCAAAGCGTCTCCATCTAAGCAATCATTGGCGTTCGGAACGTAAAGAACGCAACAAAAACGGGCTCGAAAAAGCTCTCCGAAAAAAGTTTAAAAAAGTGCTTGTCGGTAGTCTTAAATTAGCTAGGTTGTCGACCCGTTCGCGACGGGGATGAGGGAAGGGTTAAGGTTAGCGGGGTGAACGGAGGGGTAAGAAAAAAGAATTGAAAAGTTCTTGCGGTGGAAGGGGGGATGGATAAGTTTCCGAGGCGTTTTTGAAAGAGGGATGGGGATGGAAGGAGTGGTAAAAGAAACGCTGAAAAAAAGATAAAAAAGCGGTTGACGGTGTTGGTGGAAAACGGTAGGTTCTTTTCAGTAAGTTAACGGAACATATCGAATTTGTTTGCCGGGAATGATGAACGGCACGCAAATTTGTCGTCTCTAGAAGTGGAGTTGGTTCTGAAAGTGGTGGTAGCTCCCGAGGGTGGGGAGGATGAATTTTTCCTGAATACGAATGAGTATTTGGGTGCTCTTTGAAAATTGAATTGTGCGATAGATTGAAGTGAGCCCCTGAAGGGTTTTGGGAAGTTAGTTTTCAGAACCGCTTCGGGTTTTAATCAAGAAAAAGAACAACAAAGTTGACGCAGGAATGCGTTAACGGAATTGAACTAACGTTTATATACGGAGAGTTTGATTCTGGCTCAGAACGAACGCTGGCGGCGTGGATAAGACATGCAAGTCGAACGCTTATCTTTCTGTAGCAATACAGGAGGGTAGGAGTGGCGCAAGGGTGCGTAACACGTGGGTAATTTGCCATGAAGTCCGGGATAACCTGCTGAAAGGCGAGCTAATACCGGATGTGGAAATTGGAAGGCATCTTTTGATTTCTGAAGTTGGGGACCGCAAGGCCTGACGCTTTATGATAAGCCCGCGGCCTATCAGCTAGTTGGTGAGGTAACGGCTCACCAAGGCTAAGACGGGTAGCTGGTCTGAGAGGACGACCAGCCACACTGGAACTGAGACACGGTCCAGACACCTACGGGTGGCA
>JAQGOX010000488.1 GCA_028293365.1 Verrucomicrobiales bacterium
CTTTATTTTATGAGCAGCAATCCGGTCTTGCGATCGAAGGAAGCTCCAGGCCTCAGCCGTTCCGACGAACTTCTCGATCAATATGTAAATGCGAGCATCGCGAAACTCGATGCGAACGACGTGCTCTACGCGGTCGAAGCTTCCCGCGACTATGATCCTGGTCCAGACCTGGAAAAAATCGCCGCTCCGCTCCTTGCGATCAATTCAGCCGACGATCTAATCAATCCGCCTGAGCTTGGAATCCTCGAAGACGAAATTAAACGGGTTAAGCATGGGAAGGCGATTGTGCTCCCTCTCAGTGACCAGACGGTAGGGCATGGAAGCCACACCAAAGCTGTTTTATGGGAAAAGCAGGTTGAGGAATTCCTAAAGGCAACAGAATCTAAATAAGCGAGTAACAAAGCTGCGACTCCGAGAAGAATCAGAGTGTCCTCACGTCCACTACTACGAATTGGGATGGCTCTATTGCTTTCCGGTTAGCCGTTCTTTTCAGGGCGATTACGGTTCAAGGCTTCTGTAAACCAATCAACTGGCTGTGGCTTCGCTGGCTGCTGGCGTGGTCCCGGCCTATTCGATGCCGTCGAATCCCTGCCGGTTGTTGCCTTACCGATAATGGGCGCGGCTTTCATTGAGAGGGCAATTCGCTTTCTCGGGAGATCCACCTCCGTGACCGTAACCATTACTTTCTGCTGCACTTTGACAACTTCTGCTGGATCCTTGATGAAGCGATCACCGAGTTGGCTAACGTGAACGAGGCCATCCTGGTGCACACCTATGTCAACGAAAGCGCCGAAGGCGGTCACGTTGGTGACGATGCCGGACAGTTTCATTCCGGGTTGCAGGTCTTCGATTTTTTCCACGCCTGCCTGAAAAGTGAAAACTTCAAAGCGTTTGCGTGGATCACGGCCGGGCTTGGCCAATTCCGCCAGGATGTCTGTGAGTGTCGGCAGGCCGACGGCTTCCGTCACATATTTCGGAAGTTGGATTTTCTGACGGGCTGAGGGATCCCGGATCAGGTCGCTGATCGAACTGCTAAGGTCTTTTGCCATCCGATCGACGATGGGATAACTCTCCGGATGGACCGCACTGGCGTCGAGCGGGTCCGTGCCATCGCGAATACGAAGGAAGCCCGCTGCCTGCTCGAAAGCTTTTGGGCCGAGGCGGGGAACTTGCTTAAGTTCGCTACGAGCCTTGAAAGGACCGTTCTCATTCCGATACCTAACGATGTTTTCCGCGAGCGCGGGACCGAGTCCGGAGACGTAAGCGAGCAATTGCTTGCTGGCCGTGTTGAGTTCCACGCCGACGCCGTTAACGCAACTCATCACCACATCGTCGAGGCTGCGTTTGAGGGCATATTGATCGACGTCGTGCTGGTATTGTCCGACGCCGATCGATTTGGGGTCCAGTTTTACCAATTCCGCAAGCGGATCCATGAGACGCCGGCCGATGGATACCGCGCCGCGTACGGTAAGATCGTGATTCGGAAATTCCTCCCGCGCCACATCGGAAGCGGAATAAATCGAGGCACCGCTCTCGTTGACCATGACCACCGGAACGGGCGGCTGAAGCTTGAGCGACTTGATGAACGTTTCCGTTTCGCGCCCCGCGGTCCCGTTGCCAATCGCAATCGCTTCGATCTGATATTTCCGAATCATGCCGAGCACCGCCTCTCCGGCTTCGCGCATCTGGCTCGCCGAGGAAGCCGTGGGGTAAATGACATCGTGATGCAGCAGTTTCCCCTGCTGATCGAGACAGACCGTCTTGCAACCAGTGCGAAAACCGGGATCGATGGCCATCACATTTTTGCGGCCGAGAGGCGAAGACAACAACAACTCACGCAGATTTTCCGCGAAAACCCGGATGGCTTCAATGTCGGCCCGCTTCTTCGATTCGATGCGCATTTCGACCTCAATTGCCGAGCCGAGGAGGCGCTTGTAACTATCTTGAACGGCGAGTCGAACCTGATCAGCGGCAGGGCCCTTCCCGGTTACGAACAGCGGCTCGATCAAGTTCAGAGCGTCTTCTTCGGGTGGAGAAATGCGCATCATCAGCAGGTTCTCACTTTCGCCACGGCGGATCGCAAGCATGCGATGACTTGGAATTTTGGCGAGCGGTTCGCTGCAATCGAAATAATCTTTGTATTTCGCGGCAGCGTCCTCTTTTTCAAACACGACCTTCGACTTCACCACCGCGCTTCTCCAGAACAATTCGCGCAGCCGAGCACGCGCTTGAGCATCGTCGTTCACGCGTTCAGCCAGAATGTCGCGAGCACCGGCGAGCGCGGCGTTGACATCAGGAACTCCCTTCTCGGCGTTCACGTAAGCTTTGCCTTCGGCAATCGGATCGGCAGTGGATTGCTGACTGAAGAGAATGTCTGCCAGCGGTTCCAGACCCAACTCTTTGGCGATCGTCGCGCGAGTCCGGCGTTTCGGCCGGTACAGTTGAAAAATATCCTCAAGGGCCGTCAACGTTTCGGACCGATCGATGGCCGTTTTGAGTTCCGGCGTAAGCAGATTGCGCTCGGTGAGAGATTTGAGAATCGCTTCGCGGCGCTGGTCCAGTTCCGCCAGATTCAGAAGCCTTTCGCGAATGCTGGTGAGAGCAACTTCGTCCAGTGATCCCGTCAGTTCCTTTCGATAACGGGCCGCAAAAGGTACCGACGCTCCTTCGGCAAAGAGCTTCGCTGTGGCTGCAACCTGTCGGGGCTGGATTTTAAGCTCCCCGGCGATTTTAAAAATATGTGCTTCGTTCATTTCAACTTTAATCCGGCAGTTGAACGTACCTGAGATTCGTCCCGCCCTTTCGCTGGACATGCGAAGATCGGAACGGGACAACTGCCAGATTAAGGTTCAACTGTAAACCAGAGCCCGCTGATGTATACCCTTGAAGCCCCAAAGTCCAAAGTTTTGCGCGGTGAGAAACACCGAAGGAGAATGACCGATTGTTGAGAGCCCCAAACGCTCCCAAACCAAACGATCCACGAGAAGGGGCCGGGGCACACCAGAGTGAGCAGGACTTAATGCCAAACAATCGCACCTTTCCTAAGTCATCGTCAGAAGTGACAATTCATTCTTGGAAACGTGCCTCGAAGACATAAGAATAAGAAAACGCACTTAGCAGACCGTTTTGTGCCTTGGAAAAATCGAACATGCACTCTCTTGAAACATTAAGTCTCCATGGTTTTCGCTCCATCAGGGAATTGGATAATTTCACGATGGGGCCAATCACCGTGTTGGTTGGAGCGAATGGTTCTGGAAAATCGAATCTCATCGGATTTTTTCGTTTGATGAACGAAATGATGTTGGGAGGGCTTCAACGGTTTTTGCAGGATGGCGGCGGTGGATCGAATTTCCTTCACTTCGGTCCAAAAAAAACACACTTCCTTGATGCGAAACTAAGTTTCCGTAGCGATGCCGGGTTGAACATGTATCATTGCGCACTAACGTTCGCGGCCGTCGATCGGCTCATTTTCACCGAGGAGAGTTTGAGATTTCAGCGGAATGATACGAATTATCCGAAAGAAATTCACATCGAAAATAACGAGCCATCGGAAAGCGCTCTCAGCCGCTATCTGGATCCCAACCTCAAGACTCATCGTTTCATCAAAGGGTTCCTCGACAAAACACGCGTATTCCATTTTCACGATACTGGGACGACTTCACGAATGCGGAATTACTGCGACCAGGATGATTCGCGTTACCTGCGCACCGAAGGCGGCAATCTTGCGGCCGTTCTGCACAGATTACAGAAAGATTTTCCCGCCCATTATCGACGCGTAGTCGCAGGGGTAAACACCGTATTTTCCGAACTCAAGGACTTCGAACTCGAGCCCACCGCTCGCAATGGAGCCGGTCTATTGCTACGCTGGCGACCCACGAGTAATCCGTCTGAGGTTTTCGGTCCTGCGCATCTTTCGGACGGCACTTTGCGCATGATCGCACTCGTGACTTTGTTCAACCTCCCCGAAGAGATGGCGACTTGGATGATCATCCTTGATGAACCGGAACTCGGCTTGCATCCTGCGGCTGAGGCTTATCTCGCCTCGCTGATTCGGAGCGCATCCACCCAAACACAAGTCCTCCTAAGCACTCAATCGGCAACCCTCGTCGATCACTTCAAACCCTCCGAGGTTGTTGTCACCGAGATGCACGATGGCGCCTCGACGTTCCGGCGTCTCGATGACGAAATGTTAAGCCACTGGTTGAAACGATACACACTCGGCGAGGCCTGGCGAAAGAACATATTCGGAGGCCGGCCCGAATGAATCTCTTTATCTACGTCGAGGGACAAGAAGAAGAAATGTTTGTGAACCGCCTGCTCCGAGGTCACCTGCGTCAGTTCGGCATAGTTGTCCAAAAACC
>JAQGOX010000541.1 GCA_028293365.1 Verrucomicrobiales bacterium
GAGCTTTTTACGGATCGAGGCTTTCAAAAGGGCCAGGTCGTCCGCATCGATTCCCATTTCCACCAGCATTATGTGGGAAGGGGTGCCTTGAGAGAGGAGTGAAAAAAATTCGATTTCCCGCTCACTCAGCAAATCCAGTTCGGAGCCGGTTTCGCCGTCCTTCAGTATTTCGGTCAATTGTTCCTGGGTCATGATTGCTCTTTATTGTAGTTAGATCATAGCCGTGCTGTGGACTGGGAACAACCCCAAGTCGAGGACAGGGTTAAGCCGAATTGGACCATAGAGGCGGTTTAATGCAGATCGTCAGTGTGCTCAAGAAACGGGCAGTGGTGTAAAGCTAGGCGACACATCACGTTAATCGGGGGGCGCGGTCACCCGGGTGGCTGTAGTGCACGATCTCTTAAAACTATTTTCGTATCGGCTTGCATTTCGGCATTCGAATTGCTACACGAGTGTTGAACGATATGCCCTCCTACATGTATCAAGCTCGCGAGGCCGGCACCGGCCGGGAAATTAGCAGTTCAATGGAAGCGATTTCCGAGCAGGCTGCGATCGCGGCGTTGCTCAATCGCAATCTCCTGGTCCTCTCGATCCAGGAGAAGATCGGCAAAAAAGGGAAAACTGCCGGTGGTTCCGTTCCACTTTCCGATCTGGTGGTCTTTACCCGTCAGCTCGCGACCATGATCGATGCCGGTCTGGCGATGGTACAGTCCCTGCAAGCCCTTGCGGAGCAAACGACTAATAAGGTGATGCGCGATGTTATTCGCGATGTTTGCACTCGTGTCGAAGGGGGAGATAATTTTTCGGCCGCCTTGACGAAGCATCCCAAAGTCTTTAATCGGCTCTACGTCTGCATGGTTGATGCCGGTGAAAAAGGCGGATTGCTGGCGCATATTTTGGAGCGGCTCGCAACTTTCCTCGAAAATACCGCCCGCCTTCGCAAGAAGGTCAAATCGGCGATGATGTATCCGACGGTTGTGACATTTGTTGCGATCAGTATTACTGTCTTCCTGCTGGTGAAAGTTGTGCCGGTTTTTGGAGAAATTTTCAGCGGCTTCGGTGCAAAATTGCCGCTTCCCACACAGTACTTGATTAACCTTTCGAATTTCATGCAGCACAATTTGCTGTATTTCATAATCGTAATGGGCGGCGGAATTTACGGGTGGCTCACGTTTATCAAAACCAAAAAGGGATTAGAGTTTTGGGATCGTACACGGATTAAACTTCCGATATTTGGTGTGATTGCGCACAAAATCTGTCTGGCGCGCTTTTCTCGAACACTCGCCTCGCTGATCCGTTCTGGTGTGCCGATCCTTGAAGTGTTGACGATTGTTGGTAATACGTGCGGCAACGTCATCATGGAAAAAGCGATTCGCGTTTCCTCCAGCGACATTGAAAAAGGCGACGGCATTTCAGCGGCGTTGTCGAAGCATCCTATTTTTCCGACCATGATCATTCGAATGATGACAGCCGGTGAGCAGACCGGCAAAATCGATTCAATGCTCGAACGTGTGGCTGACTTCCTTGATGAAGAAATCGAAACCACTCTCTCCGGACTCACCTCCCTGATTGAGCCGTTGCTGATTGTTTTTCTGGGAGTCGTCGTCGGTGGAATCGTGATTTGTATGTTTTTGCCGATCTTCAAGATGAGCGAAATCATCAATCCTCCGCGGAAGTAGGCGGGTGCCGGGTTGGGTTAGGTTCGAAAGATAGGAACCAACCAAATCAGATTCGCGTAGGCCGCTGCGATCAGATCATCGATCGTGATGCCCCAACCGGCGCGCAAGCGCTGACTCCGATTAATGGGCCACGGTTTAAGGATATCGAAAATCCGAAACGCGATAAAAATCGCCACCAGAGTTCCGATGTGGTTTTGGAAGTATGCCGGATGGAACAGTTGGGCGGAATCACGGTGAGTCAGGAGCAGGCCTGCAAAACAAAAGGGAATCGCTATAATTTCGTCGATCACGACTGATCCTGGGTCCGTTTTTCCGAGGATTTTCTCGGCGCGTCCCGCGCTCCAAATTGAAAGTGCAATTCCACCGATCGCGCCACCGGTAAAAAGTACCGGATCACCCAACCCCAGGAGTAAAAAGAACCAGGCAAACCCGAGCAAAGAGCCAAAGGTTCCCGGAGCAATCGGGATGCGGCCCACGCCTAATCCTTGAGCGATCCAAAGAGCAAAGGTATCCATGATGGGCGAGGCCGTTAAACGTCGTTGATGTAAATCTCTCGATTTTTCCAGAGGTAAAGGAGTCCTGACGAAACCGTTAGAATAACCGAAACCCAAACCGCGACTTTGGTAAAGGGAGGGACCCAAAAATCGAAAAGCGGCAATGCCCAGGAACCCCATTCAGGATAGCTAAAACTTACCAGCAACGAAATAATCGCGACTATCTGGGAAATGGTTTTGTGTTTTCCGTATCGTTCGGCAGCCAGGACTTGCTGCTTTGAAGCCGCCAGTAAACGCAGGCCGGTAATGGCCAGTTCACGGCCTACGATCAATACAACCATCCATGCGGGCATAAAACCGCGCTCAACAAAGGCGATAAAAGCCGAGCAGACGAGGATCTTATCGGCCAGCGGATCCATAAGAATGCCGAAATTGGTGATCAAGTTATCACGGCGCGCGATTTTACCATCGAAGTAATCGGTTAAACTTGCCGCGCTGAAGAGTAAAAGCGCCATGGTGTCCGCGTATTTATACCGGGCAAAGAAAATCAGCAGAAACAACGCGGTTAAAGCGAAACGACTGATGGTAAGTCGATTGGGGACGTTCATCCGGGATTGATTCTACGCCGAGCCAGGCTCGAAAGTCCTTTCGGATAGTTCAGGGCCGATGTAGTTCGAGTGACTGTCGATTTCGTGATTCATTCCCGGCTCAGGGGCGTTCCTTTCATATTCCTAAGCCGGCTTTGCAATCAAGTCGTAATCCGTGTGACCGATCACTTTAACCGTTGCGAATTCTCCGATCGGCAGCTTCGAACCCGCAATGTAAACGCGACCATCGATATCCGGAGCATCCGCCTCGCCGCGGGCGACCAGATAGCGACCTTTGAATTCTGAAGCGGGACCGGCCCCTCGAATCAATCCGTGCTCCCAGGAGCTGACGTTTGCATTTTTTAAATCGCGATCGGTGGCTGATCGTTCGACCAGTACTTTGATTTCGCGCCCGACAAATCTCTGCCCCACCTCTCGAGAAACTTTAAGTTGCTCCGCCATTGCCCGCTCCCGGCGTTTCTGTTTGGTTTTTTCCGGCAATTGAGCGGCCATCGAACCGGCGCGAGTTCCTTCTTCATGCGAGTAGGTAAAAACACCCATTCGTTCAAATTTGGTTTCGCGTATAAATTTGAGCAAGGATTCAAAATATTCTTCGGTTTCACCAGGAAAACCGACGATGAAAGTGGTTCGTAGTATAATCCCGGGAAGTCGCGCGCGAATCTTTGCAATCAGGTCAACGATGTATTGCTGGGAAGTTTCGCGCCGCATCCGCTCGAGCATGGTCTGGTGGATGTGTTGCAAAGGCATGTCAATGTAGCGAGCGACTTTTTTGCAACTGGCGATCGTTTCGATGAGGTCATCAGTCCAATGAGCCGGATGAGTGTAGAGCAATCGTATCCAGAAGTCGCCCGGAAGTCCGTTTAATTCGCGCAACAAAGTGCAAAGTGTAGTCGCATCCGCTGGCAATGATTGGGCAGCAGCTTTAAACTTTTCAGGAGAGGCGATTGAGCCTTCGCGTTTTGGCCGGAGGTCGAGGCCGTAGTAGGTCGAATCCTGGGAGATCAAATTAATCTCTTTTACGCCTTCGCTGATTAATTGCTTTGCCTCATGCGCAATATCGCTCTGACCCCTGCTTCGATGGGAGCCGCGCATCCTGGGAATAATACAGAAGCTGCATGGATGGTTGCAGCCTTCGGCAATTTTCAAATAGGCGAAGTGTTTCGGCGTGAGCCGAAATCTTGGGGTCTCGTAGTCAGGAATGTAAACCGGCCGCGCATTTACGTTCATCAACGGAGCTGCAGGTGTGATGACTGTTTTCGTGCGGTTCAGCAGCGGCGTTCCGCGAAGGTTCGGTTCATGCGAATGATCACCCGGCGCCGATTTGTCGATCTGTTGCAGCTTTGCCGCGACCTGCTTTTTGTTCACCTTTAACGGGGCGGGCTGATTCAATCGATCCGCGCGATGCTGGAGGGCCTGCTGAACGATATCGGAAACCTGCGCTACCTGATCGATCCCCATGAAAGCGTCGACTTCCGGAAGGAGCTTGGGCAGATCGTCGCGGAATCGTTGAGGCAGGCAGCCGGAAACGATGAGTCCCTGTCCCCGATTCCTGGCTTCGCGCAGCTCCGCTGATTCCAGGATTGTGTCAACGCTTTCCTCCTGAGCCGCGTCGATGAAGGAACAGGTATTCACAATAACGACATCCGCCGAAGCGGCGTCGTTAGTGATTTCGACGCCATTCTTCATGAGGGAGCCGAGCATGATCTCGGCATCGACCAGATTCTTGGCGCAACCGAGTGAAATAAGGCCCACTTTGATGGGGCTGATCTTGTTTGGGCTTGAACTCACAGACCTGCAATGTCCCGTTACTGACCCAAAGTCGCAAGCGTCGTTTTTAAATTAGTAAAACTGATATATTTTTTGACAGGAAACAACAGCGCGATGTTTTTCCGAAGCGTTAAATAGTAAAGTCT
>JAQGOX010000547.1 GCA_028293365.1 Verrucomicrobiales bacterium
GATTTTTGGAAGATTGAGATCAAGCAGAATGAGTTGAACATGCTCTCCCTCCCTTCGATGCGCGTACGCTCCCTGTCCGAAAATAAAATCGAGCGCTTCCGCTCCATCTTTGAGGACATGGACTTTGTTCGAAACTTTGCCCTTCTTAAGCGCGCCCAAAGTCAATGAAACATCGTCAGGATTGTCCTCAATTAAAAGGATCTCGACTCGTTGTTGTTTGGCGGCTCCTGAATCCATATTGAACGCGCATAATGTAGTCGCGTGTCAGAGGGTAGGACAAATCAGGAAATTCCTGATTTTTAAGGGCTTAGGTGAATATTCGGCCGCCTCCAAACGGCCCTGATGGCTTTCGATGGAACCGCCGTTTTCGAAGCCAGTGCTTGTGGCAATTCGGCTAGTGATCGAGTGTGGTCAAACCTTCCCGGATGGCATATTTGGTCAATTCTGCCACGGTATACATATCCAATTTATCCATAATGTGCTGCCGGTGCGTTTCCACCGTTTTCGCACTGAGATAAAGATCTGCCGCGATTTCCTTGGTGCCCTTCCCCTCGGCGAGCAATTGTAAAACTTCCCGCTCACGCTCCGTCAGTCTCGGCGTCACAAGTGGTTCTTTCGCCTCGAGTGGGCTCATATAGTCGGAAAGCACCAGCCCAGTGATTTTCGGAGCGATGTAAGTTTGGTTCTTAACCACCGTTTTAATAACGTTGGTAAGTTCCTCGAACGCGGAATCTTTCAACATGTAACCCACCGCCCCGGCGCGCAGCATTTCAACCACGAACTGTTTGTCGGAATGCATCGAGAGCCCGATCACTTTCGTGCGCGGATTCTGTTTGATGATCTGGCGGGTTGCATCAATTCCATTCAAATCCGGCATGGAAATATCCATCACCACCACGTCCGGAAGAAATTTTTGCGTTAGCTGCACCGCAGTGCGCCCGTTCTCCGCTTCTGCCACGACGTCGATGCCTGGCTGTTTCTTTAAGAGCGAACTCAAACCTTCTCGCATCAGTTTGTGATCGTCCGCGAGTAATATGCGAATGCTCATTTAAATGTCTGTCTCCGTATCGTCATCCAATTTCAAAGGCGCAAGCAAAGTGATTCTCGTACCCTCCCCCGGGTTTGATCTAATTTTAACCTGTCCTCCCAAATAGTCGAGTCGTTCACGGGTGCTGAACAATCCGAACCCGGCGGATCCTTCACTCCAGGACTGTTTGGCTGCAGGATCAAATCCGACGCCATCATCTTCAATGATGACGCGCAAGGCATCGCCATCCCGTCGAACCAGTACCTGAGCGTGGCTGGCCCGGGCATGTTTGACCACGTTGACCAATAATTCCCGCACTGCCTGAAAGAGCACAATTCGGAAATCTTCATCCAGCGGTTTCGGCTGACCATCGTCATGGAATCTGGTTTCGATACCGTGGTCCTGTTGAATTTTTCGCGCCAGCCATTCGACGGCAGGGACCAGGCCAAGCTCGTAGAGAACCGGTGGGCTCAGTTCAAAGGTTAGTGATCGGGTGTCACCCATCGCATCCTCGATCAATTGGCGTATTTCGCGAATCGACTCCTTCTGGGTGTCGGTTATTTCCTGCTGGCTTAAAGCGCTCAGTTTTAAAATCGCAAAGGCCAGGCTTTGACCGATCCGATCGTGCAAGTTGGTCGCAATGCGCCGCCGCTCTCTTTCTTCGCTTAATGACAGCTTCGAAGCGAGCGATTGCAATTGCTCCTGGTATGCCAAAACCTTTGTTTCCGTCTGTTTTCGCTCGTTGATGCTTTCGATCATCGCCACCAGGTAAACCGGCCGGCTCTCTGGATCACGAATCAATGAAGCGGTAACGTGGCCCCACACCACCTCCCGGCGCTTCGTCAGGTAACGCTTTTCGAGGCTGAAACTTGGGATTTCCCCTCCAATCAGCCGATCGATTAATTGCACATCTTCATCCACATCATCCGGATGCGTGATTTCCGTCAGCGGAAACCCGGTCAGCTCGTCTTCCATATATCCGAGCATTCGGCAAAACGCGTTGTTCACTTTTGTTACCCGTGAATCGACTCCGGCCAGAATCATCGCCATCGGTCCTTCTTCGAAAATCTTTCGAAAGGCTTCTTCGCTCTCGCGCAACGCTTTCTCGACCTGCATATGCTCGGTCACATCGCGCGAAATCACCAGAAGCCGCCTGGGACCCTGGTCTGTAACCTGCAGCGGTGCGAGAATAATGTCCCACCATTTTGGCGTTCCTTTGCTCGTGGCGCGGTACACCCGCAGATTCCTGGTCTTTCCAAGAGCCGCGGATTTCAGGGATGCTTCCAGAGCTTCATAATCTCCCGGGTCGAACCCCTCCAGCCAGGAGCGCCCCACAATGGCTCCTTCAGACTCAGCCTCCATCAAGGTCAGCCCGCGCTGATTTACAAAAAGGGTCTGTCCAGCCGCATCGAGTATGGCGACGCAATCGTTATTGCATTCGATGATTTGGCGGTTGAACAATTCGGTGGTACGCAGGTCCTCTTCGATCTTTTTTCGCTCCTGCACTTCGCGATCCAATTTCGAGAGCGCGTCTTCACACTCCACAGCGCGTCGATTGGAGTTTTGCGCAAAATAGGTCATCGACGGCAACAGCACTGAAAGCAAAAGTCCCGCCGCGAGTGAAACCTGGGGCATTGGAAACGGCGCAAGTTGCAGATGCCCTTCCCATAACGCCATGGTGCCAGTCACCAGTCCGGCCGCTACCGGAAAAGGTAACCATATCGGGGCGATATGTTTTGGGCAGTAGCCTTCAAGAGCCGAAATCGTTAGGAGACCAAACCCCAGGAGCAGCAGTCCACCATTTAATGTCACACCAGCCAAACCCGTGGTTCCGCTGCGAACAGGTAATAGCCAGGTAGTTGCGATAGCCGTGAGGCTGAGGGCCAGTAGAATGGAACCCAGGACTGCGATTAAGGCCGGCCTTCGTTTGTTCTCGCTGCCCGCGCTTAATGAGAAAAATGCCACTCCCAATAAAATCAAACCGATTGGATGCTCGAAATTCGCGGTAAAGGTGGCGCCACTTCCGATACCAGGCCCGACACTGGGAAAGAAGCCGCACGAATGTAACGTTCCTGCGATCCCAAGCAGGAGGATCAAGCCGCTCACCAGCCGGACCACTATAAATCGTTGCGCGGCAAAAGCCGCAAACGCCGCGCCAGCGAGAATCAGTCCCAGGGCGAAATCATAATGAAGCGGAGCACCCAATCCAAAAACAATACGGCCTGATTGAGTCGGAAACCCAATTCCCCCTGCCAAAACCGCGAGCACGCCAGTCACGCCTGTCGTCCAACGCATCCATTGTTCCATCGCGATGCTTGCTTTTGCCACTATCCTGATTTATCGCCTCGGTTCGCCTGTAAAACAAGGCAATTGAACCGAAAAAACCATGATGACTCTCAATGAGATCGATTTGCAGACCCACCGGGTTCGGCTACTCGTTTCGCCTTCAAATGTTCGAGTTGGTAAACGAAAGTGGTCCGCGCTAGGGGCCGGTTCACATCATTTTTAGCAGCGTGTCGGCCATCTCAGAGGGCGTGGCGGCAATGCCAATACCCGCTTCTTTGAAAGCACTGATCTTCGCGGCAGCCGTCCCTTTTCCACCACTCACGATGGCGCCGGCATGACCCATCCGACGACCGGGCGGGGCCGTGGTGCCAGCAATAAAGCCCGCAACGGGCTTTTTGCAATTGGCTTTGATCCATTCCGCTGCTTCCTCTTCCGCGGAGCCGCCGATTTCGCCAATCATGATAATCCCTTTGGTTTCTGGATCATCAGTAAACATCTTGATTATATCGAGATGGGACGTTCCATTGACCGGATCCCCCCCAATTCCTACGCAGGTTGATTGGCCGACTCCGCGGCAAGTTAATTGCCAGACGGCTTCGTATGTAAGCGTACCACTCCGCGAAACGACACCGACGTTCCCTTTTTTGTGGATATAACCAGGTGCAATTCCAATGCGGCATCCGCCGTGTGAATCTTTGCCCTCTCCAGGAGTGACGATTCCCGGGCAATTGGGTCCAATCAACCGAGTCCGCTTTCCCTCCATCGATCGCTTGGCTCGCACCATGTCAATTACCGGAATTCCTTCGGTGATACACACCACCAGGTCGAGATTCGCATCCACGGCTTCAAGGATTGCATCCGCCGCAAATGGCGGCGGCACGAACACAGCGGAAGCGCTCGCGCCCGTTTGCTTCACAGCGTCAGCAACTGTGTCAAAAATCGGAACTTTTCTTCCGCCATGTTCAAAGGTTTGCCCCCCTTTTCCGGGAGTCACTCCAGCTACTACCTCCGAACCGTATTCGATTGAAAGCTTCGTGTGGCGTGCCCCAAATTCGCCGGTGATCCCCTGGATCAGGATTTTGGTATTGGGTTTTACGAGAATGGACATTTTAAATTTAAAGTCT
>JAQGOX010000573.1 GCA_028293365.1 Verrucomicrobiales bacterium
TGTTCGAAATTATAGAGGATAACCTCGCCGATGCCCTTTCCTTTCAAGGAGGACAGATGCGAACCACCTCGTCCAGGATATCCTGCAGCTTGCCAGTTTTCTGGATATAGATGGCCATATTTCGATCAAGTAACTCGCGAACTGTTTCTGGATCAAAGAGCACCCCAGTCAGCAGAATAACTGGAACATTTGGAGCAATTGCCTTAAGTTCGCCAATTAAGCTCAATCCGTCGGTATCCTCCAACTGCAGGTCGGAAATAATCAGATCCGGAGTTCGTTCAAGAGCATTCCGCTTTCCTTCCGCACCCGAGGCAACTCCAGAAATGTCGTAGCCGTATCGCTGCAAACCGAGCGTCAGCAACTCGCGGATCGGCAGTTCGTCATCTATAAGCAAAATTCTTTTTTTCATGAGCGCTGTGCGATCGTGCGAATTCAACCCCTTGCCATACCCATCGGCCTATCCAATTTAATCGTTACCACCCCTCCAACAATCTTGTCTCGGTCTCGCACCGGAAAAACGCTAAAGTCCACCTTCGCCGCTTTTTTGTCACGGCCGTAGAGCAGGCCGCGCACATCAGTTAAATCGCGTCCATCCCTCATGGAGGCTGAGATTCTGGCAACACCCGAATTATCCTCTTCTCCCTGGGGCCCCGTAACAATCAGGATTTGCTGCAACGAACGCCCCACCAGTTCGCGTGGTTCGAGTCCAGTGCTGCGCGTAACTGCGGGATTAATGCGTGTGATGTTTGAGGCCCTGGTGATTACCAGGACCAGACTGTCAACCGAGTTGATTATCAATTGGCTGTATCGCAATTGATGATCCAGCGCCTGGTTCGCCCATCGTTCCTCCAAATTCTGGTTTTCCAACTTCGTGTTTGCGGCGGCCAGATCTCTGGTTCGCTCTGCGACCCTTGCATCCAACTGTCTATTGGATTCTTCCAAAAGAATGATTGCCTGGCGGCGCGCCCTAAAATCGCTGCGAATCAAGTAGGCGATGAAAACCAGGATTCCAAAATTGATCGCCGCCCCGATGAAGAATATCCAACGGGTATTCTGCGCCTGCAAATAGGACTCCTTATCCCACGCGCGCAGGAGTCCTTGTTCTTCGTTCTTTAATCGTTCGACATTCCTTTCGATTTCCGTGGTTTCCCCCGGATCATTCATGATCAGCTTGCGTGCGGCTTCGATCCCCTCCTCAGTTCGCGCCTTGACAACCCCTCTGGCGAAATCAACCCGCGTCGCGACCAACCCTTCCAATTGAACAAAAAGTTTATTCGGCCCCGGTTCCTGCGCCGTCAACGCCTTACCCAGGGTCAAATGCTCAACGGCCTGGTTGTAACCCCTTCGGTAAACCGCGCGGTCGCGTTCACTGCCGGTAAGTAAAAAATCGCGCAACCCTCGCTCCCCCACATTCACGGCCGAAACAATTCCTTCCGCTTCGGAGTTTACCGCATGAACATGATTCACCCAATCGCTGCTCAGTGCGGACCGGCCAACATTCCGCACCGCCGCGGCAGTGATAGCCGCCAGGAGGACGAGTATGATTGCGAACAACCCGATAATCCTTTTTTCGGCATCGTTTTTCAGCACGCTTCCTTCATTTAAAAATCGACAGTAATTACCTTTGAAGGTTTGACTCCCGCTGCGGCGCTTCTTGGTGAATCGGTTTTCGAAATGGTTCGAACGAAATGCTGCGCGTCGTCTTTATCGATCGTAAATTCAGATGCCGAGGTCCAATTAGCGCTGAACGATTTTGCCACTTTCGCCGCAATCGCACGAAGGCTCAAAGAGGCCTTTTCGATTTTAATCCAATAACCGCGGTTATTGTAGTCCAGGTATCCTTTTTCTTCATCCACATAACAGACGACGTGGGGGATTAGTCCGGGCATGGATATGAATATCAGCCGGGTCGTATAACTTTTTGGGTGCAGGATCCTGTCCGCCAGAACCGCGTAGTCGTCACAATCTCCGGCCTCATTTTTAAGGAAAACCTCGGCCGGCTGTAACTCGGGATGAAATTCATACCGAAAGTTGCTGAAGTAATTAGCGAAGCGCTTCGGGGTTAGTTTCGCGTCACTCTCCAGTTGGTTTAATGTCACTCCGAAAACTATTCCACCAGAGCTTGTGAAAAGAACCGCCCAAATAACCACTCGCAGCCATGTAGATCCCGCGAAAACAGCTTTAATAACACGTGATCGCGCACGAAATGACGGAAACCTATTCATGGTCGAGCAAAGTCGAGCACGGCGTCCGTTTCAAATGGCAAAGAGGTCCTGTCACAAGAATGAATAATTTCCACATGAATAAATACGCACCCTAAATTCAGCCTGCCAAAGCGCATGTCAATCCTGAAACGATTCGCAGTTCGCATCCACTTCTTCGGTCGCGATCATGCTGCGGAATCTCGCGCCTCGGAGCCGAGCCTGGAACCACGCGCTACCACCTTCATAAGCACAAGCGCACTCCAAACCGTACTTTCCAACACTGCAGGGCTGTTTTCAATTTGTTCGCTAAACTTGTCGAGCGCATTGGCCGGTCCTTTAACCGCCAGCCAATTCAAGCCCGGTTTGTGAAAAGCGGAACAAATAAAATAGAATTGCGCCACCTCCATATCCACCAAATCAATCTCCTTCAGCAAGGTTCGAAAATCACGCGAAAGCGCCTCATCCCGCTCCCTTAGTTTACATAGTTGAGGATTTTCAATTCGCGAAAATCCATAGTAATAATCTGTGGACACAATCGTCGCTTCCGGAATCAGCGATTGCCCTGCTCCCCAGTTTGGCCGAAGGGGCGTATCAAACTCAACCGGCCTCACCCCAGCCGCCCAGGTCCGCGCCTCTGTAATACAATAAGCTTGCCCCTTTATCAGTCCCTCACGGGATCGACACATTCCCGCCGTCCCAATCAGACATATAGTTTCCACCGGAGAATCCATGAGGATCTCATATAAAAGCGGCTCCAAACAGCCCGTTCCGATACCGGTCCAGATCAAGGTGAAATTCGAGAAACGCCAAAAATGGTAGCAGCGGTATTTGTGTTCAGCCAACACCAATCCCACCGCGTTCCTGTTAACCGCATCTAAAAGCTCCGCAGCATCTTCCCCGCAACACAGCAAAACGTTCTTATGTAGGAACGCATCATCGACGCCGGTGTTGGACCGGCTTTTATTCAGCATCCCCTGACTATGGATTTCCCCCTTTCGGCTCGCAACGGAATTTGGGTTCTAAGCCTAACCATTCGATTGATCCGACAGGGCTTCCTCACGTCGAATCGTGATGCTGACGTCGCCGCTGGATCTAATTTCCAACATTTAATGCAATCGACCCACAGGGTTGCTTACCTCTCCTCGCGTATCGTAAGCATTCTCTGGCCGTCAGGAATGACGACAGTTTGCCTTCCCCCGCGCGGCCACCGCACTTCCAGGGTTGAAGGCACTGGACCGTCACCAAAGCCGAAGGTCACGGGCAACTCGCTCTGGGAAAGGTAGCTCCGGGTCGGCATAACTTGCGCCTGCCAAATGTGTGCACGTCCGCGCAGTGTGATTCGGGCACCGATCGCGTCGCGGTTGCTGCGCGTCCCCACCAATTTGATTCGGAGCCACGCGTGACCGGTCTGCTGATCGTTGCGCAATAAGAGTGGAGATCCCGCAATTTGCGTGAAAAGCACGTCGAGATCACCATCTCCATCAATGTCGGCATATGCCGAACCACGCCCCACAATCGGCCTGAAAAGATCGGATCCCGCTTGTTCGGCGGTAACCGGTGTGAAGAGTGTGCTCTGATGTGGCCCACCATTCCAAAACAGTTGCGCCGGTTGCGCATACGCCTGCTTCCTGGCCGTTTTGGCAGTTTCCTCGTCAATATGTCCATTCGCGGTCAAGAGGTCGGGCCAGCCGTCCAGGTCATAATCGAAGAACAGTAGCCCAAACTTCAGGAGCGATTGACTGGCGGAGCCTACCGCCTCGTTCGGACCTTCGTCCGTAAATTCGAGCGAGTTTGGCTTTCCCACGTAAAATCCGTTCATTTCGTTCGCAAAGTTGGCGATGGCAACTCCCAGCGAGCCGTCATCCCGAAACCACGCTGTATCAATGCCCATGGCGCCGCGCACGTTCCCAAAGGCATCATATGCCAGTCCTGACATCCCGCCGATTTCCTTGAACGTTCCGTCGCCCTGATTGTGAAAAACGAGGTTTGGAACTGTATCGTTCGCCACAATCAAATCAATCCAGCCATCGCCATCCAAGTCGACCGGAGCCACTGCCAGCGATTTTGCCGCCGGTTTGCCAGTGCGCGCATTTGTAATATGGAGGCCTGCGGCGGCCGAAACTTCAGTAAACCGCCCTTTTCCCTCGTTTCGATACAATAACGGATGCGTTCCTTCGAACGACCGTGGCGGGCCATAGATTCGCCCGCCACCCGCCAGCGAATTATTCGTGGCAAGATCCAGATCGCGAGACCACTTCACGTAATTACAAACAAAAAGATCCAGCAACCCATCATTATTGTAGTCGATCCAGGCGCAACTCGTGCTCCATTGATCGGTGCCTTCCTTCATTCCACTCTCGGCCGTTACCTCCTTGAACCTGCCGCCCTCGCTATTATGAAACAGGTGGTTTTCGCCCACTGCGCTGATAAAAACGTCGGGCAACCCATCATTATCATAATCTCCAACCGCCACGCCCATCCCGTAGAAACTAATATCCAACCCCGAGGCTTCCGTAACATCTTCGAAGTGCCCCTTTCCGTCGTTCCGGTAAAGTTTCATCGTCGGTTGCTCTGATTTAGCTCCGGTAACCGGTTTCCACGGAGATGAGTTGATAAGTAGTAAATCCTGGTCGCCGTCTGCATCAAAATCCAAAAAAGCACAACCTCCACCCATGGTTTCCGGCAGCAGTTTTTCTCCGATCGCCCCGTTCACATGGGTGAAATGTATACCCGCGGAAGTGGTTATATCCGTAAAGCGAACTTTGGGAGGAATTGGCGATGCGAGCGGGTGCCGCTCTCCCGCCGAAGCATCATCCTGAACGAACGAGGTGTTCAAGCTCACCGCAAGGAGGCTGAGCAGAGCAAACCGCACCCGCGATAATCGCTTTCCAAATCTCATGGTGATGCTGCATATCGTGGCGAATTGTGACCGCTCGTCAAGGAGAAGCAGGCATGGATTCTGCTATTTACACGCATTTTACCCCGAATTCGGGCCACTACGCCTCGAACCTGTTTTAATCAGGGGAGATATACCGTAGGAAGTAGCAACATTCTCTGCCTGCGAGGAGGCGAAAGTAGATTTTTAAGAATGAATTTATCAGAAGTACTGCGGAGAGTTCTGAGCCAAATCGCAATAGATTCGCTCAATGGTTATATCGCTGGCTCCGTGCTTCCACTGCACGCACAGCCCTTCGCTCCCCCCGCCGAGCCCCGCCAATCCGAAGACCCTTATTGCTCCGTCACGGGCGAGCCGCTCAAATACATGTCTCTCGGCACTCGAAAAATGGCCGGCATGCTCGAAAAAATTGCGCAAACCATCGACCCGCGCGGCAACGGTTTTGCAAACAGCCTGCGTGTTACCATGTACCGAAAGCAATTGGCCACCACCACCGACGATGCGCAGATCTTAAATATACTCGGCCAAATGTCGGTGGAGATGCTCAATTCAGGACGCACCCTGGAAGCACTTCACCTGCTCGAACAACTGCAAAAATCCAATGAAGATATGGGCAGCATTCTTGGAGCCAATTTCGTAGCCCAAAACCGATACTTTCAGGCGTTGTGCAATCTTCGCCTGGGTGAGCAGGAGAATTGCCTCACAAATCATAACGCACAATCATGCATCTTCCCCATTTCAGCCGCGGGAGTGCATAAACTTCAGCGCGGGTCTCGGAGAGCGATCGAGATTTTGGAACGCCAACTACAGGATCGGCCCAGTGATCGCGTGGCGGCCTGGCTGTTAAATATCGCCTCCATGACGGTCGGAGATTACCCGGACAAAGTTCCTCCAGCCTGGCGTATTCCTCCGGAGGCATTTAAGTCCGAATACGATATTAAACCGTTTCCAGACATCGCCGGGGACCTTGGTCTGGACGTTAATGGGCTTGCCGGTGGGGTCATCATTGAAGACTTCGATGGCGATGGAAACCTCGATATCCTGGTTTCCGACTGGTCGCCGCACGGTCCGATGCACTTTTTCCACAACAACGCTGATGGCAGCTTTAGCGATCGAACTATAGAGGCGGGCCTTTCCGGTCTGGCCGGCGGTTTGAATATCATTCAGGGCGACTACAATAATGACGGTTTGCCTGACGTGCTCATATTACGAGGTGCCTGGCTGGGCGCCGAAGGAAATCAACCGGATTCTCTTTTGCGCAACGACGGGCACGGCCATTTCTCGGATGTGACCGAAGAAGCCGGCTTGTTGGCATTCCATCCCAATCAGACGGCTGTTTGGCTCGATTTTAACGGGGACGGGTGGCTGGACCTGTACTTTGCCTACGAATCCGGCGGCGACAATGTCCACCCATGCGCTCTTTATAGAAACAACCATGATGGCACATTC